>JBOGHU010000074.1:0-13881 GCA_050742255.1 Acidimicrobiales bacterium | reverse complement strand
GCGGTGGGCGCCGTGGTCCTGGGGTGGGCAGGGCGGTCGGCCCATCCCGCCGCCGCCCGGCGCCTGGGCCGGGCCGTGCTGGCCGCCGGCGCCGCGCTCCCCCTGAGCCCGGCGGCCGCTCCCGCGGTGGGCCTGGTGGTCTGGTCCCTGCCCCTCTGGACGCGGCGCCGGGCCCGGCACAGCCACGATACGGCGGTGCGGGCCCAACTCCCCGAGGTCGTCGACCTCTTCGCCCTGGCCGTGGGGGCCGGGCTCACCGTCCCCCTGGCGGTGGCGGCGGTGGCCCGGCGTGCCCGGGCGCCGCTGGCCGCCGAGCTGGCACGGGTCGTGGACGACGTGCGCCTCGGCCGGCGGTGGGGGGAGGCGCTCGAGGAGCTCCCCCGTCGCGCCGGCGAGCCGGTGCGGCCGCTGGTGGCGGCGCTGGTGACGTCGGAGCGCTACGGCGCCCCGCTGCTCGACGGTCTCGTGCGCCTGGCGGTCGAACTCCGGGCCGATCGGCGCCGCCGGGCCGAGGACGCCGCCAGGCGTGTGCCCGTCAAGCTGCTCTTCCCCCTCGTCTTCTGCACCCTTCCCGCCTTCGCGCTGCTCACCGTGGTGCCCCTTGTCGCCGGGGCCCTCTCGGCGCTGCGCATCTCGTGAGCGGCGCCGGGCGGTGTTGCCGACGGATCCGCAGAACGCATCCGCATCCGCAAGACGCAAAGGAGAAGCCCATGCTCGCACCTGTAGTCCATGTCCAGACCCTGGCCCTCCACCTGGTCCGGTGGGCCGGCGCCGGGCTGGCCCGTGCCCGCGCCCAGCACGGGCAGACCACCGCCGAGTACGCCCTGGTGCTGGTGGGCGTGGCGGCGGTGGCGCTGCTCATCGTGGCGTGGGCCAAGGGCACCGGCAAGATCAGTGGCCTGCTCGACACCGTCCTCAACGGCATCGTCAAGATGGTGACGTGAGCCTCGCCCCGGGGGCCCGGGGCGGCGGCCCGCCGCTGTCCCGGGGGCCCCGGGCCAGCCCCGCCGGGTGGGCGCGGGGGGACCGGGGCCAGGCCGCAGTGGAGGTCGCCCTGGTCCTCCCGCTGATCACGGTGCTGGCCCTGGCGCTGCTCCAGGTGGCCGTGGTGGTGCGGGACCAGGTGCTCGTGACCCACGCCGCCCGCGAGGGTGCCCGGGAAGCGGCGGTGAGCAGTGCCCCCGGCGCCGCCCGCCAGGCGGCCCTGGCCGGGGCGCGGCTGGTGCCGGCGCGGCTGAGGGTCGAGGTCAGCGGTCGGGACGGGCCCGGCAGCCGGGTCCGGGTGGTCGCCAGGTACTCGGCGCCGACCGACCTCCCCGTGGTGGGCGCCCTGGTCGGCGACGTCACCCTCACCGCCTCGGCGACCATGCGGGTGGAGCGGTAGCCGAGCCCGCCCGCGTGGGTCCGGGCACCTCGGCAGGAGTTGTCCTGCCGAGGTCGAAGAAGAAGATCGGATCAGGTCGCGCGGAGGCGCACGGTCAGCCCTGGGGAGCGGGCTGCGAGGCGGGCGACGTGGGAGCAGGGCACCGGCGCACCGGGCGCGCTGACCCACAGAGCCCTTGAAGAACAGGTCCACCCGCCCGACCACCACGGTGTCGCCGCCGTGGCTAGCTTGGAGGTCCTCATGGTTCTCGCCGTCGCCGTCATCGCCATCGCGGTGGCCTTGCTGGTGCTGGTGGCCGGCTCTCTCTTGTGGCAGCGATCCCGCTCCCGTGCGGTCCCCGTCGGCGTCGGCGGTCCTCCCTCTCGGGGCGGTCCCACCGACCCGCCCGCCGATCCGCTGAGCCGGGTCATCGAGGCGCTGCGCACCCGGGTGTGGGCCAGGCGGGCCCTGTCCGGGCTGTCGGTGGCGCTGCTCCTGGCCGCGGTGGCGGTGCTGGGGTACCCCCTCTACACCAACCTGTACCAGGGCCAGGTCCAGGGCCGCCTCGACCGCCAGCTGGTCAGCCCCGAGCTGGAGCAGGCGTACCGCGACGGTGACGTGGCGGTCGGCGACAGCCTGACCCGGCTCAAGATCCCCACCCTCGACGTCGACGTGGTGGTCGTGGAGGGCGTGACCGCCAGCGCCTTGCGGGCCGGGGCCGGCCACTACAACAACACACCGTTGCCCTGCCAGGCCGGCAACGTGGGCATCGCCGGCCACCGCACCACCTACGGGCGCCCGTTCGCCAACCTCGACCGCCTCGGGCCGGGCGACCGGGTCATCCTCGAGACCCCGGTCGGGAGCTGCACCTACACGGTGTCGGAGACACCCTTCGTCACCGATCCCACCGACGTGGCGGTGCTGGACCCCACCACCGATCCGGCGTTGACCCTCACCACCTGCCACCCCAAGGGGTCGGCCGCCAAGCGGCTCATCGTCCGGGCCGCCCTCGAGGGGCCGGCTGCCCAGGCATGAGGCGTGCCGTCCTTTGGGCTGGGGGCCTGGCGCTGGGGGGCCTGCTCGCCCTCGCCCCCCCGGCCGCGGCCATTCCGCCGGAAGGCAAGTGGACCAGTCCCTCTGAGGATCCCTCTGTGGATCCCCCTGAGGACACCCCCTACGTGCGGGGGCCCCGGCAGGGGCCCCAGGTCCTCACGGGAGTGGCCAGCCACCCCGCCGACCCCAGTCATGTCATTGGAGGGGAGGGCATCGAGGAGGTCACGTTCGAGCTCGAGCCACTCGGCCCAGCGCCGTGCACGCCGATCTTCGACGCCTCGCAGACCTCACCGGGCGGGGAGGGCGAGGTCCCGTTCTCGGTGGAGGTCACCTTCCCCTGCAACCGCTCCTACCTCGTCACCGCCGTGGTGGAGCCGAAGAAGGGGTTGGCCTTCGATCAGCCGGGGCGGATCGAGCTCCGCTTCGGTGTGGCCATCCCCCCGGCGCCGGTGAGCGGGCTGGCCACCACCTACACCGCCGGGCCCGGTGAGGGGAGCCCCCGCATCGACCTGTCGTGGAAGGCCAACCTCGAGCCGGACCTCAAGGAGTACAGGGTCGAGCGGGCCGGGCCGGGGGGCCAGTTCACCGAGATGGGGCGCACTCAGGAGGCGAAGCTCCGCGACACCGGGATCGAGGTGGGCAAGGAGTACCGCTACCGGGTGCTGGCGGTGCGGGCCGGCCCCGACGCCCAGGTGACCGAGGTGGTGTCGGACCCGAGCCCGGTGGTCGTCGTGGGCACCCCCGACCCCACCGTTCCGACGACGACCGCCACCACCGTCCGTGGCAAGGGGGCGGTAACCCGCTCGTCGGGGCGTCAGTCGGTCTCGGGCAGCCGGCGCTCGGTGGTCGGGCGCCAGTCGGTCGGCCCCGAGGGCGAGGCCACCGATCCCACCTCCGATCTGCCCTTCGATCCGAACGCGCCCCGGCCCGAGATCGGCGGTTCCTCGGTGGTGGCCGAGATCGACGAGGGCCGGGGCCCCTGGGACCTCCTGGCCCGGGTCGCCGGGGGGGTGGCCCTGGTGGTGGGGGCCCTGTACCTGCGCTTCCTGGCCAAGCGGGCTTCGGAGGCACCGACGGACACGCCGACGGACACGCCGGCGGACACGGCTGCCGACCACTACGCCCCGTTCTGAGCGCAGCTGGCCCGAGCCCGGCGAGGTGTCGGCCAGCCCGGTGCCGGTGGCCACGCCGAGATCGGTCCGGTAGCGTGGTCGGGGCCCCGGGGGGGCTGAACGCAGCGACGAGCGGTGGAGGGGCGACCGACGATGGAGCTTGGACTCGACGTCACGGAGCGCGCTGGGTACTCGGTGGTCTCGGTCTCGGGCGAGGTCGACGTGGCCACGGTGCCGCACCTGCGGGAGAAGCTCCACGGCCTGGCGGCCCAGGGACAGAACCAGATCGTGGTCGACCTCGACGCCGTCGACTTCCTCGACTCCACCGGCCTGGGGGTGCTGGTGGGGGCGCTCAAGCGGGTGCGGGCGACCGACGGCGACCTGCGGCTGGTGTGCAACCAGTCACGCATCGCCAAGGTGTTCGAGGTGACCGGGCTGACCAGGGTCTTCGCCATGTTCGACTCCGTCGACGAGGCGGTGGCCGGGCCGGCCGGCTAGAGCTGCGTCGTTGTGGCCGACGACGCCGTCCCGAGCATCCCCAAGCCCGACGAGCTGCTGGTCCTGCACACGGTCACCGCTGAGATGTTCGCCACCCTGCGGCGGTGGTTCGACGTCCCCGACCACATCACCCTCGACCTCACCGAGATCGACTCGGCGGCGGCGGAGCTGACCGACCCGGTGCTGGTGGCGGCCATGGCGATGCGCAAGCTGCAGGCCCTCCACCTGCTGGCCACCCCGGGGGTCCGCACGACGACCGACGTGGTCGTGACCATCGTCCAGGACCTCCAGCGGGCCCTGGTCCAGGCGCCCGTGATGCGGTTGAAGCTGGCCGCCCAGTCGGCGGACTGGGACGCGGAGCTGGCCTCCCTGGCCGAGGCCGGCGCCACCCCCACGGCCGGCGCCCCCACCGCTGCCGACGAGGCTGACGCCGAGGCCGACCGGTTCCGGGCCCTCAACGCCCTCCTGGTCCTCGGGATGGAGGCGGTGGTGAACGCGTCGGAGGGGGAGATCCGCTATCTCGTCTAGCGCCGACCGTCGGGGCCCTGCCCTGGCGGGGTTTGACATCGCGGCGGTCGGCACGTTCCCTGGTGGCGTGTCCAAGCCCCTCGTGATCGTCGAGTCGCCGGCCAAGGCCCGGACCATCTCCCGGTTCCTGGGCGACGAGTTCGTGGTGGAGTCCTCGATCGGCCACATCCGCGACCTCCCCCGGGCCGCGGCCGAGGTGCCCGCCGCCTACAAGGGGGAGCCGTGGGCCCGCCTGGGCGTCGACGTCGACAACGACTTCAAGCCCCTCTACGTGGTGGCCCGGGAGAAGAAGGACCAGGTGGCCAGGTTGAAGCGGCTGGTGCGGGACGCCGGGGAGGTGTACCTGGCCACCGACGAGGACCGGGAGGGCGAGTCGATCGCCTGGCACCTCATGGAGGTGCTCAGCCCCCGGGTGCCGGTGCGTCGCATGGTCTTCCATGAGATCACCCGCCCCGCCATCGAGCGGGCCCTGGCCCAGCCACGCGACCTCGACCGGCGCCTGGTCGACGCCCAGGAGACCCGCCGCATCCTCGATCGCCTGGTCGGCTACGAGGTCAGCCCGGTGCTGTGGAAGAAGGTGATGCCCAGGCTCTCGGCGGGGCGGGTGCAGAGCGTGGCCACCCGCATCGTCGTGGAGCGGGAGCGGGAACGCATGCGGTTCCGCTCGGCCGCCTGGTGGGACCTGGAGGGGACCTTCGCCGGTGGCGAGGGGGCCGGCCGGGCCGAGCTGGTCGCCTGGCTGGTGGCCCTGGACGGGACCCGTCTGGCCAGTGGCCGGGACTTCACCGAGACGGGCGAGCTGGCCGGCGACGGGGTGGTGGTGCTCGACGAGGGCCGGGCCGCCGCCCTGGTGGACGACCTCGACGGTGTCGAGGTGGCGGTGCGGTCGGTGGAGCGCAAGCCCTACCGGCGCCGGCCGGCGCCGCCGTTCATGACCTCCACCCTCCAACAGGAGGCGGCCCGGAAGCTGCGGATGTCGGCGGCCCAGGCCATGCGCGCCGCCCAACGCCTGTACGAGGGCGGCTACATCACCTACATGCGCACCGACAGCACCACCCTGGGCGAGGCCGCCCTGGAGGCTGCTCGGCACCAGATCCTCGCCCGCTACGGGCCCGACTACCTCCCCGAGCAGGCCCGCCGCTACGCCCGCAAGGTCAAAAACGCCCAGGAGGCCCACGAGGCCATCCGCCCCGCGGGGGACACCTTCCGGCTCCCCGAGGAGGTGGCGCGGGAGGTGGGCAGGTCCGAGGCCCGCCTCTACGAGCTGGTGTGGCGGCGGACCCTGGCGTCGCAGATGCCCGACGCCGTGGGTGAGACCGTCACCGTTCGTCTCGGCGGTCGGGCCCGTTCGGGCACCGACACCGAGTTCGCCGCCAGCGGGACGGTCATCAGCTTCCCCGGCTACCAGCGCGCCTACGTGGAGGGCAGCGACGGCGACGACGCCGAGGAGGCCGAGCGCCGACTGCCGGCCCTGGCCGAGGGGGACCGTCTCGACGTGGTGGCCGTCGAGCCACGGCGCCACCAGACCACGCCGCCCGCCCGCTTCACCGAGGCCAGCCTGGTCCGGCGGCTCGAGGAGCTGGGGGTGGGCCGGCCCTCCACCTACGCCACCATCATGTCGACGATCCAGGACCGGGGCTACGTCTGGAAGAAGGGCTCTGCCCTGGTCCCCTCCTTCGTGGCCTTCGCCGTGGTCACGTTGCTCGAGCGCCACTTCCCCGACCTGGTCGACTACGCCTTCACCGCCCTCATGGAGGACGACCTCGACGAGATCGCCGGCGGGGGAGAGGAGTCGGTGCCCTGGCTGAGCCGCTTCTACTTCGGCGATGAGGGTGGCGAGAACGGCGTCGGCCTGAAGCGCATGGTCTCCGAGCACCTGGATGAGATCGATGCCCGCGACGTCAACTCCATCCCCCTCGGCGCCGACCCTCAGGGTGTCGAGGTCGTCGTCAGGGTGGGTCGGTACGGGCCCTACGTCCAGCGGGGGGAGGACACGGTCGCCATCCCCGACGACCTCCCCCCCGACGAGCTCACGGTGGGACGGGCCATCGAGCTGCTCGCCGCCCCCAGCGAAGACCGCCACCTCGGCGACGACCCCGAGACGGGCTCTGCGGTGCTGGCCCGCTCGGGTCGCTACGGGCCGTACGTCCAGCTCGGCGAGGCCGGTGAGAACGCCACCGGGAAGCCCCGTACCTCATCGCTGCTCGGCTCCATGCAGCTCGCCACGGTGACCCTGGAGGACGCTGTGCGACTGCTCCGCCTGCCACGGGTGGTGGGCACCGATCCCGCCGACGGGGAGGAGATCACGGCCCACAACGGCCGCTACGGCCCCTACCTGAAGAAGGGCTCCGAGACCCGCAGCCTCGACGACGAGGACCAGCTCTTCGACATGGGCCTGGAACAGGCTCTGCGGGTGCTGTCCGGTCCCAAGCGCCGCCGGGGACAGCGGGCCGCCTCGCCGTTGCGGGAGCTGGGGGGGGACCCCGTGTCGGGTCGGCCGGTGGTGGTCAAGGAGGGGCGCTTCGGGCCCTACGTGACCGACGGGGAGACCAACGCGTCCCTGCGCAAGGGCGACACCGCCGACGCCGTCACCCTGGAGCGGGCTGCCGAGCTCCTCGACGACCGCCGGGGCCGGGCCCCGGCGCCGAAGGCCAAGCGCTCGGCCCCGAGGAAGGCGGCCCCGAGGAAGGCGGCCCCGAGGAAGGCGGCCCCGAGGAAGGCGGCCCCGAGGAAGGCGGCCCCGAGGAAGGCGTCCCCGAGGAAGGCGTCCCCGAGGAAGGCGTCCCCGAGGAAGGCGGCCCGGTCCCGGAGCCGGGGCTGACGGCGCTGCCGTCCCCGCTGCCCTTCAGGCTTTAGTCTGGTCGCGTGGTCCGGCCCCGACACCAGGCGGAGTCGACCACGGACCGCCCCCCCGCAGGTGCCGGGGGAGAGGGGATGGACGGCGCGGAGACACCGACCCGCCCCCTGCCCCGGGCCGCACGGGGCAGCGAGCAGCAGGGGCGGCCGACGGTGGCTCGCCTGTTCGGCTCCGACGACTTCTTCCGGCTGTGGCTGGCCCAGGTGGTCTCGGCCCTGGGCGACTGGCTGGGCTTCGTGGCCATCGTGGCGGTGGCGACCAGGATCGGCGGCGACTCCCCGGCGGCGGCCATCTCGGTGGTCATGAGCGCCCGGCTGGTACCGGGCTTCTTCCTGGCGCCGGTGGCGGGGGTGCTGGTCGACCGGTGGGACCGAAAGCGGGTGATGGTCGCCTGCGACGTCCTGCGGGGACTGGTCCTGGCCAGCGTGCCGTTCCTCGAGACGGTGCTGGGCCTGGTGGTGGTGTCGCTGCTGCTGGAGGTGGCGACCCTGCTGTGGTCGCCGGCCAAGGAGGCGTCGGTGCCCAACCTGGTCCCGGCCTCCCACCTGACCACCGCCAACTCGCTCTCCATGGTGGCGGCCTACGGGACCTTCCCCGTCGCCTCGCTGGTGTTCGCGGTGCTGGCCAAGGCGGCCGAGGGACTGGCGTCCTTCGATGCCCTCTCGGCGTTGCGGATCAACCAGGAGTCGGTGGCGATCTACGTCGACGTGCTCACCTTCCTGCTCTCGGCGGTCATGATCTCCACCGTCACGCTCCGCCAGGCCCGTCCCTCCTCCGAGGGACAGGGCAGCGTCAGGGCCAACTTCGGTCGCACCTTTCGGGAGCTGGGGGAGGGATGGCACTTCATGTTCAGCAACCCGGTGGTGCGGGCGGTGCTGGTGGCGGTGGGGACGGGGCTGGTGGGCGGGGGCATGCTGGTGCCCCTGGGTGACGTCTTCTCCCGCCAGGTGCTGGGGGGAGGCTCGGCCGGCTTCGGCCTGCTCCTCACCGCCATGGGCACGGGCATGGCCGCCGGGGTGGTGGCGCTCTCGGGCCTGCAGCGGCGCCTGCCCAAGGAGGGGGTGTTCTGCGGCGCCGTGATCGGCGCCGGCATCGCCCTGGGCCTGGGCGCGGCCACCTCCAGCTTGACCCCGGCCCTGGCCTCCGTCTTCGTGCTGGGCGTCTGCGCCGGGGGGGTGTACGTGTTGGGCTTCACCATCCTGCACGAGCGGGTGGCCGACGAGCTCCGGGGCCGGATCTTCTCCAGCCTCTACACGCTGGTGCGCTTCTGCCTGCTCCTGGCGTTCGCCGTCGGGCCCCTGCTGGCCGACCGTCTCGACGCCCTGTCGGCGGGGCTGGTCGGCCGGGAGCTGGGGCTGGACGGGGCCACGGTGTTCCTGCCCGGGGTGCGCCTGGCCCTGTGGTCGGCGGCGCTCATCATCCTGGCCGCCGGTGCGCTCGCCGTGCTGTCCCTGCGGCTGGCGCGGGACCGGCGGCCGGTGGCCCAGCCGGGGTGACCGCCTTCCGGCGGGGACGCCTGGTCGCGCTGGAGGGCGGCGAGGCCTGCGGCAAGTCCACCCAGGCCGCCCGCCTGGCCGAGCGTCTCGGCGCCACCCTGACCCGCGAGCCCGGCGGCACCGGGGTCGGGGAGCGCATCCGCGCCCTCCTGCTCGACGTCGGCACCGCCGGTCTCGGCGATCGGGCCGAGGCCCTGCTCCTGGCGGCGGCCCGCGCCCAGCACGTGGCCGAGGTGGTGGGGCCGGCCCTGGCCGCCGGTGGCGACGTGGTCACCGACCGCTTCGTCGGGTCCTTCCTCGCTTACCAGGGCTTCGGCCGGCGCCTGCCGCTCGGCGAGCTGCGGGCCGTGTCGGCCTTCGCCACCGCGGGGATCGCTCCCGACGTGGTCGTGGTGCTGGACGTCCCCGCCGAGGTGGCCGCCGCCCGGAAGGACCGCCCGCCCGACCGCCTGGAGGCTGCCGGTGCCGGGTTCCACCGCCGGGTGGTCGAGGGCTTCCTCGCCCTGGCCGCCGAGGACCCCTCCCGCTGGACCGTGGTCGACGGCACCGGCCCCATCGACGACGTGGCGCAGCGGGTGTGGGCGGCGGTGGCGCCCCGCCTCCTCCCCGCCAAGCCGTGAGCGGCCGGGCCCGTGTCGACGACGGCGTCTTCGGGGGTGTGGTGGCGCCGCCGGGGGTGGTGGACCGGCTCCGGGCCGCCGTTGCCGCCCCGGTCCACGCCTACCTGCTGGTGGGCCCCCCCGGCGCCGGCGCCCGGGCCGGGGCCGTGGCCTTCGCCGCCGCCCTGCTGTGCCCCCGGGGGGGCTGTGGGAGCTGCCGGGACTGTCGTCTGGTGCTCGCCGGGGAGCATCCCGATGCCCGCACCTTCGTCCCCGACGGGGCCTACCTGCGGGTGCGGGACGCCGAGGAGATAGCCCGGCTGGCGCTGCGCAGCCCGGTCGAGGGGCGGCGCAAGGTCCTGGTCCTCACCGAGTTCCACCGGGTGCGGGACGTGGGTCCGGCCCTGCTCAAGACCGTCGAGGAGCCCCCGGCCAGCACCGTCTTCGTGATCCTGGCCGACGCCGTGCCGCCGGAGCTGGTGACCATCGCCTCCCGCTGCGTCCGCATCGAGGTGCCCCCGCTGGCCCCGTCGACCGTGGCCGAGGTCCTGGTGGGCGAGGGCATGGAACCGGACCGGGCGTCGGGGGTGGCCCGGGCGGCCCTGGGGGACCTGGACCGGGCCCGGGTCCTGGCCACCGACGAGGACCTGGCGTCACGGCACCGGGCGTGGCGGGACGCCCCCGACCGCCTGGACGGCACCGGGGCGGCGGTGGCGGTGGTGGCGGCGGGGCTGCTGGGGCGCATCGAGGAGGCGACCGCGCCGCTGCGCTCCCGCCACGGCGACGAGCTCGCTCAGCTGGAGGCCCGGGTGTCCGAGACCGGGGAGCGGGGCTCGGGGCGCAAGCGGCTGGAGGCCGCCCACCGCCAGGCCCTGCGCCGCCACCGGACCGACGAGCTCCGGTTCGGGCTGGCCACCCTGGCGGTCCGCTACCGGGACGAGATGGTCGCGGCCGCGCCCGGCAGGGAGGTGGCGGGTGTGGTCGACCGTATCGGCGCCGTGCACGCCGCCGCCGAGGCCCTGGTGAGGAACCCCAACGAGGAGCTCCTTCTCCAGGCCCTGCTGTTGCGGCTGTCACCCTGAGAAGCGGCGGCGAGGGGGGCTGGTAGCGTCGGGGCGTCGGCCACCGGGCACGGTGGTGGTGTCCGGCCCGAGTAGCTCAGCCGGCAGAGCGACGCACTCGTAATGCGTAGGTCAGGGGTTCGACTCCCCTCTCGGGCTCCACGAGGTCTACGGCGTGCGCATCAAGACGGTGCTGCGAAAGGTGCTGGCGACGCCGACAGTGCCGACGAGCAGGGGAGATGGCGCCGAGGCCGAGGAACAGCGCGTTGAGGGCGCTTTGGGCTTTGGCTCGGGCGACGAGGGTGTTAGAGGGCCGGCTGACGCTGACTTCGCTGGGGGCCTTCGGGTTGGCGGTGGGGGCGAGGACGGCGTGGACGGCTTCGACTCGGTCGGTGTGGGAGCGCACGTAGACGGTGGTGGGGTGGTCGTTGGCGTCGAGGTAGGTCTGGGCGGCGGGGAACCCGACGAGCACGGCAGTGTCGATCTCGGCGGCGAGGGGGGCTGGTTCGAGGATGCCGGTCACGTAGAACCACTGGTTGTCGATCCAGATGCGTGCGCCGGGGTGGATGCGGTCTATGCCGAGGCGGCGGGCTGCGGTGGCGCCGAGCACGACGACGGGTTGGGTGGCGGTGGCGTCGTTGAGGTAGCGGCCCTGGGCGACGGTGGTGCCGACGGCGGGGAGCAGTCCGGTGGTGGCGGCCCGCACCGACAGGCTGTTGGTGTTGACGGTCGGGATGTGGGGGCTGCGGTAGACGGCGGCGTCGACGTTGGCGGTGGCTTCCGCGTCGGTCACGGGCCCGATGCGGCCGATCATGGCAGGCGCGTCGGCCGGTAGCGGCACGGTTTCACCGGCCAGGTTCTGACCGCTGGTGACGGTGAGCAGGTTGGTGCCGAGCCGGTCGATCTCGGCCAGCAGCCCGGCCTGAGATGAGGAGGACAGGCCGAGCACGGCCACGATGGCGGCGACGCCGATGGCGATGCCCAGGGCGGACAGCCCGGCGCGGAGCTTGCGGGTGCGGATCCCGATGCTGCTCACTCGGGCCAGGTCACGGGCTCGAAGCCGCCGGGGGATGAGGGCGGTGAACGCGGTCACGGCCGGGGCTCGAACGCGAGGTCGGCGCTCCGGGTGTCGGCGACGATGCGCCCGTCGAGCAGCTCGACGCACCGGGGCAACTGGGCGGCGATCTGGTGGTCATGGGTGATCACGACGATGGCGGCCCCTTGTTCGTGCAGTTCGTGGATGAGGCCGAGGATGGACGCGCCGGTGGCGCTGTCGAGGTTGCCGGTAGGTTCGTCGGCCAGCACGATCGCGGGGCGGCCCACCAGGGCCCGGGCGATCGCCACCCGCTGGCGTTGCCCGCCGGACAGTGGTTCGGTCGGGACCCGGCCCGGTCGGCGAGGCCGACCTGACGGAGCGCGTCGAATGCCTGCTGGCGGCGTTCGCGCGGACCGACGCCCCCATAGAGCAGACCGTCGGCCACGTTGTCGAGCGCGGTGGCGTGCTCGGCGAGGAAGAACTGTTGGAACACGAACCCGATGCGGGTGGCCCGCAGCGCGGCCAGGTGCCGGTCCGAGAGCCCGGCGACATCCAGCCCCGTGATCCGCACCGTCCCGCCGGTCGGGCGGTCCAAGGTGCCCATCACCTGCACCAGGGTGGTCTTGCCCGACCCTGACGGTCCGACGACGCCGACGAGCTCGCCTGCGGCGATCCGCACGTTTGCGTCGCGCAGAGCGGTCACCGGTGGCTGGCTCGGATAGGTCTTGGTCACGCCCACCAGCTCCAAGAGCGGCCGCTCGTCTCCACCGCCGTCACCGCCGACCGACGCGGCGCCGGCCCGCTCGAGGCTCACGTCGACGCTCACGTGGACGGGACCACCACACGTTGGCCGGCCTCGAGACCCGAGCCGGTCACCTGCACCAAGCCCTCGGCATCGTCGAACAACCCGAGATCGACGGGCACCAGATGGCGGGTCCCGTCTGGGTCAGCGACCTCCACCGCGTAGCCCCCGCCCGCCAGCGCGAGCAGCGCCGTAACCGGCACCACCGGGCATCATCGACCCAGTCCGACCAGTCCTCGGCGGGCCCCACTCGGCCCAGGCCCGCACGTCGCTCGGGCCCACATCTGCGCCTGGGGCGGCGTCCTCGTCATCGACGCGGAAGCTGATGTCACAGCGGGCCGGCTCGGCCGCCTAGCGAGACCACGAGCCGGTCTGACGCAAGACAGAGACCGAGGAGCGGAGCATCAGCTCAAGACCTAGGCTTCCCGGATGAGCGCCGCTCCACCTCCACCTCCACCGGGTGCCCATCCGCCGTCAGATCTACCTCCTGCCCGCTACGGGTCGATCGGCATGCAGCGCCCGATCGGGAAGCAGCTCCTCCTCGCGTTGGTGACGTTCGGCATCTACGGTGTGTACTGGGCGTACATCAACCACGAGGAGATCAAGCAACACACCGGTGAGGGCGCCGGCGGGGCGCTGGGGGCCCTGATCTACCTCATCGCCGGGATCATCACGCTCTTCCTGCTTCCCATCGAGATCAGGAGGATGTACGAGCGGGACGGCAAGGTGAGCCCGGTGGGGCCGGCCACCGCCTTCTGGATCCTGCTGTTCGTCATTCCCTGGTACGTCAGATGCCAGCGGGTGCTGAACCAGTATTGGGCGGCCAAGGGCGCGCCGCAGCCCACGGGATGGACCAGCTGAGCGGCTCGCTGACGGGTCGGCCCCCGGGTGACCGCCGCCTCAAGGGCCTCCTCGCCAGCTGGCCCTCGCCGCCGAGTTCGCTGCGCCGCGGCCGGCCCGCCGGATCGTGACCCGACATGAAGCCAGGCCTTCTCGACGAGGCGGGTCGAAGCACAGTTGCCATGGGCTCCCCCTAGGGAGCTCGACCACGCCCGCCAGGTGGGCCCAACGGGGGTGTCGGCGCGCCCGTCCCAGGTGGCAGCGGCTTGAGCCAGCCAACGCACGGTGCGTAGGTCAGGGGTTCGACTCCCCTCTCGGGCTCCGGTCCCAGACGGTTGACACCCCTCTCCGGCCCCGGGTGGCGGTGGCGGGCGGGTCGCCCCCGTGTGGGCTGCCCCTGGGTCGCGACGGGGGCGGCACGGCCACGGTCAGGGCCATGGCGGCGGTGGCCAGCGAGACCGCACCCGCCACCACCAGCACCCCGGCCACCCCCACGGCACGGCCCACCAGCCCGCCCCCCACCGCCCCGATGGGTGCCGCCAGCCACGTCACCGAGTGGAGGGCCCCGAGGGGCCGGCCCCCCCGGGCTCCACCTGCGGTGGCGCCGGCGGCCCACACCAGGGCCCGGGCCAGCAC
>JBOGHU010000073.1:0-17371 GCA_050742255.1 Acidimicrobiales bacterium | reverse complement strand
CCTCGAGGGCGGCGCGGGTCCCCCCCGGGCCCGTCCGGCCCACCCACCACCCGGTGGCGGTGAGGCGGTCGCCGGCCCCGGTCACCACCACGACATCGGGGTGGGCCAGGCTGGCGTCGAGGGCGGCGGCCAGGGCCGCGGCCCGATCGCCGTCGGCGCTGAGGGCCGGCCTCAGGCCCGGCCCCACCCGGGTGGTCGAACCCAGCACGGCGTCGAGGACCCGCTCCACCCCCCGGTGGTGGGATCGCACGTGGGCCCGCACCGGCTCACCCACCCCCGGGGGTGGGGCGGCGGGGACGGGGGTGGCCCCCACCGCGAGGACGGTGGCGGCGCCGGCGCGGTCGAGCTCGCCCAGCACCCCTCGGGCCACCGCCTGGTCCCCGTCCACCACCACCGCGGCGGCGGCGTCACCGACGGCGGCCGCGAAGGCCGCCTCCCAGCCGGGATCCACCTCGACCAGGTCGGCCAGGACACCGAGCACGCCCGCCCACCCCGCCACCTCCCCCACGGCCCCGCTGGCGTCGGCCCAGGACAGGGCCAGGGCCTCGGCCCGCGCCGTCCAGGCGTGCCGGTCCGATTCCGCCCCCCCGAGCACGGCCTCGGCCCGGGCCAGGGAGGCCTCGAGGGCGACCCGTCGGGACTCCGCCCGCTGCAGCTCCCCGACCAGCGGCTCCTCGGCGGCCTCGGCCGCCTCCACCTGGGCCCGCAGCGACTCCGCCTCGGCACCCAGGTGCTGGACCCTCCGTCGCATCCGGTCCAGGCGCTGGCCCAGGGCGGACGCCTCCACCCCGGCCCGCTCGACCCCGGCGCGGCGGGCCGCCAGCTCGCCCCGGACCTCGGCGGCCCGGGCCGAGGACACCGTGACGGGATCGGGCCAGGTCCGCTCGAAGGCGGCCCGCTCGGTGGCCAGGCGCTCCTCGGCCTGGGCCAACCGGTCGGCGTCGGCGGCGAGGGGCCCGGCCTCGGCCTCGGCCTCGGCCAGCACCTCCCCCAGCCGGGCGGCCTCCGCCTCCAAGGTGGCGACCACCGTCTGGTCGACCGACCTCTCCCGCTCCCGCCCCAGGCCCCGGCGGCGCTCGGCCAGCACCGCAGCCAGGCCCCGGCACTGGGCGACCAGGCGCTCGGCCTCTATCAGGGCGTCGGCCAGCCCGCCGCCGCCGAGGACCGCCAGCTCGGCCTCGGCCTCCCCCACCTCCTGGTCGAGGCGGGCCAGCTCGGCCCCGAGCTCCACCTCCTCTCCGACCAGGGCGGCGCCCGCCACCTCCGCCCGGCCCAGGCTCGCCTCCAGGGCGGCCAGCTCCCGCCCGGCGACGTGGCGGCGCAGGTCGATCAGCTCCGCCACCAGGTCGCCATGGCGGCGGGCGGCCTCGGCCTGGCGCTCCAGGGGCCGGAGCTGGCGGCGGAGCTCGCGCAGCAGGTCGGAGAGGCGCACGACGTTGCCCTCGGTCGCGGCCAGGCGGCGTTCGGCCTTCTCCTTGCGCCGGCGGAACTTGAGCACGCCCGCCGCCTCCTCGATCACCGCCCGGCGGTCCTCGGGATGGGCGTCGAGGATGCCCTCGAGCTGGCCCTGGCCCACGATGATGTGCTGGGTGCGCCCCACGCCCGAGTCGCTGAGCAGCTCCTGGATGTCGAGGAGGCGGCACGGCGAGCCGTTGAGGGCGTACTCGCTCTCCCCGCTGCGGAAGAGGGTGCGGCGGATGGTCACCTCGCTCATCGGGATCGCCACCGCGCCCGAGCCGTTGTCGATGGTCAGGCTGACCTCGGCCCTCCCCAGGGCCGGCCGGGACCCCGTCCCGGCGAAGATGACGTCGTCCATCCTCGAGGAGCGCATCGTCCGGGGGCCCTGGGCGCCGAGCACCCAGGCCACGGCGTCGACCACGTTGGACTTGCCGCTGCCGTTGGGACCGACCACCACCGTGATCCCCGGCTCCAGCTCCAGGGTGGTGGTGTCGGCGAAGGACTTGAAGCCCTTGAGGTCCAGGCTCTTCAGGAACACCCGGGCCGAGGTTAGGCCACCGCCGGGCCCAAACCGGGCATGGTCGGGCTCGGGCCGGTCAGACCTGGCAGCTCTCGCAGAGGAAGGTCGAGCGCCCCCCCCGCCTCACCCTGACGATGGGCTGGCGGCAGCGCCGACACGACTGGCCCTCCTGCCCGTACACCTTGTGCTGGTCCTGGTAGCTCCCCGGGCGGCCGTAGAGGTCCCGGTACTGCTGGTCGGCCAGTGACGAGCCCCGGTGCTTGATGGCCTCGTGGAGGGTCTCCCCCAGGGCCCGGTACAGGCGGCGCAGCTCCTGGGTCGAGAGAGAATCGGAGCCGCGGTCGTAGCGCAGACCCGCCGACCAGAGGATCTCGTCGCTGTAGATGTTGCCCACGCCGGCCATGAACCGCTGGTCCATGAGCAGGGTCTTGAGCCTTACCGCCCGGGCCATGAGCAGCTTGCCGAACGCCGTCCAGCTCATGATGTCGTCGACGGGGTCGAAGCCGAGGCCGGCGATCCCGGGCACATCCTGGTCCAGGCGGTCGGCGGCGACCACGAAGAGCTCCCCGAACGTCCTGGGGTCCACGTAGCGGAGCTGGCCACCCTGGGTGAAGCTCATGACCACCTGGGTGTGGGGCGGGCGCGGCTCCCGGGCCGTCGCCTTGAGGAGCTGGCCGCTCATGCCCAGGTGGGCCACGAGGACGTCCCCCTCCAGGGAGAACAGCAGGTACTTGCCCTTGCGCTTGACCCGGGCCAGCTTCCTCCCCTCCAGCTTGGACACGAAGTGCCTCTTGTTGGGGTGCCGGCGGATGGCCCGCATGCCGAGGACCTCCACATCGCGGATCCGGCGGCCCACCACCTCCTTGTCCAGGTCGCGACGCAGGGTCTCGACCTCGGGCAGCTCGGGCATCACCGTCTCCGTTCTCGGTCGTCGGGGCGGGACCGGGGGCCAGCCGACCCCGGCGCCGGGTCGTCCCGCTCCTCCACCAGGGCCTCCCACGCCTGACGGGCCGCCCCCTGCTCGGCCTGCTTCTTGGACCGGCCCTGGCCCCGGCCCCGGATCCGGCCCCCCACCTCCACGGTGGCGAAGAACCGCTTGGCGTGGTCGGGTCCCTCGTCGGCCACCCGGTAGCGGGGCACGTCGTCGAAGCGCAGGGCCGAGAGCTCCTGGAGGCGGGTCTTGTAGTCCCGGCCACCCGGTCCGGCCACCGCCTCGTCGATGTGGTCGCCCAACAGCCCGATCACGACCTGGCGGGCCGCCTCCCAGCCCTGGTCGAGGTAGAGGGCGCCGATCACCGCCTCGGTGGCGTCGGCCAGGATCGACGGCTTCCCCCGCCCCCCCGAGGCGTCCTCCCCCCGCCCCAGCAGCAGGGCCGGCCCCAGGGCCAGGCCCACCGCCACCTCGGCCAGGGTGGCGGCGCTGACCACCGTGGCCCGGACCTTGGCCAGCTCCCCCTCGGGCAGCCCGGGGTAGGAGCGGAAGAGGTGGTCGGTGACCACCAGGCCCAGCACGGCGTCACCGAGGAACTCCAGGCGCTCGTTGGAACGGGCTCCGGGGTGCTCGGCGCACCACGATCGGTGGGCCAGGGCGACCGCCAGCAGCGACTCGTCCCCGACGCGCCACCCCAGGCGGGCGGACAGGGCCTCGAGCTCGGCGACGAGCGGCCCCCCCTCAGGAGAGACGGGCGCAGACGTAGTCGACGGCGTCACGCACCGTGCGCAGGTCCTCGAGGTCCTCGTCCTCGATCCGGAACCCGACCGAGCGCTCGCCCACCTCCTCCTCGATGGCCTCGACCAGCTCGATGAGGGCGAGCGAGTCGGCTTCGAGGTCGTCGGTGAACGACTGGCCCTCGGAGATGGCGCTGGCCTCGATCTCGAGGATGTCGGCCAGACGGTCACGGATCAGCTCGAAGACCTGCGAGCGATCCATCGGACCGCGCTCCAGGTGGGTCTCAGCAGGCACCGGCGCTCCCTCTGGCTCGTGGGGACGGTTGGCGGCGGTGACTCTAGCCCGACCTGGGTTTGCCCGCTTGTGAACGGAGTCGTGGTCAGGAGGTCGTAACGGCGGTGGCCAGGGCGCCGACCAGGCCGGCGGCGACCATGTCCCGGGCGACGACCACGGCGTTGACCACTGCCGTCGCCGACGAGGAGCCGTGGCTGATGATGCAGACCCCGTCCACACCCAGCAGCATGGCCCCCCCGTAGCTCTCGGGGTCCAGCTCGGTGACCAGGGGGAGCACCGCCGGCCACAGGACCTCGAAGGCGGCCTTCAGCTCGGCGGTGGCGGTCATGGTCGCCACCAGGGCCCCCTCGATGAAGCGCATGCCCCCTTCGAGGGTCTTGAGGGCCACGTTGCCGGTGAAGCCGTCGCTGACCACGACGTCGATCTCGTCGGTCATGAGGTCGTGGCCCTCCACGTTGCCCACGAACCTCACCCCGGGCGCGTCCTTCAGCCGGGCGTGGGCCTCCTTGACCAGCGCCGAGCCCTTGGCCGCCTCGGACCCCACCGACAGCAGGCCGACCCGGGGCTCGGCCATCCCGTAGCGGGAGCGGGCGAACACCGAGCCCATCTGGGCGAACTGCACCAGCCACCCGGGCTGGCACTCGGCGTTGGCACCGGCGTCCAGCAGGACCGTGGGGGTGGAGCCGGGGACCGGGATGGGGGTGGCGATGGCGGGGCGGGCCACCCCGGTGATGCGGCCCATGCGCAGGAGGGCGCTGGCCATGGCCGCCCCGGTGTTCCCGGCGCTCACCATGGCCGAGGCCCGGCCGTCCCGCACCGCCTCGGCCGCCCGCACCACCGACGAGTCCCGCCGGCGGCGGACGGCGGAGCCCGGGTCGTCGTCCATCCCGATCACCTCGGTGCAGGCCAGCACCTCGAGGCCCCCGGGGTCGGCGGCGGCCACCGCCTCGGCCGAGCCCACCAGGAGCACGGGGATGCCGTGCTCCTCGCGGGCCCGGCGGGCACCGGCCACCGCCTCCTCGGGTGCCCGGTCGCCGCCCATGGCGTCGACGGCGACAGGCAGCATCACCCTGTCGAGCCCTGTGGGGGGATCACTCCACCTCGACGGCCTGGCGCCCGCCGTACCAGCCGCAGGTGGGGCAGACCACGTGGGGCAGCTTGGCCGTCGAGCACTGGGGGCACACGCTGCGGGGTGGGGCGTCGAGCCGCCACGCCGACGCCCGCCGGCTGCGGCTCTTGGCCTTGCTCGTCTTCCTCTTGGGGACCGCCACGGCCTGCTCCTGCCTCGATGGGTCGGGACCGCCCAGGCTAGTCAGTGCCGCCGCCGGTCCCCGACCGGTGTCACTCGTCGAGGCGCAGCTCGTCGAGGACGGACCACCGGGGGTCGGGTTCGGGCGAGGGGCAGCCGCAGGGGCCCTCGTTGCGGTCGGCCCCGCAGCGGGGGCACAGCCCGGCGCAGGCCGGCGAGCACAGCGGCGCCTGCGGCAGCTCCAGCAGCACCGCCTCCCTGACGACCGGGGCCACGTCGATGCGGGCCTGGTGCAGGGGCTGGGTCTCGCCCTCGGTCGGCCGCTCCTCGTACAGCTCCCGGATGGGGACCTGGAGCCGGCCGCCCACCTTGCGCAGGCAGCGACCGCACTCCCCCACCCAGGGGGTTGAGGCGGCGCCGGTGACGACGATGCCGTGGTTGACCGACTGGAGGTCCAGATCCAGGTGGACCGGCTCCCCCCCGGGCACGCCGGCGACGGTGGTGGCCACGTGGTCCAGCCAGGCGTCGAGCACGGCGCGGCGCCGCCGGCCCGGGCGCTGGAGGAGGTCGGCCACGTCCAGCACCAGCACGTCGTCCACGGGCATCGCAACAACACCTCCCTCCGGACGCCCCTTCGGACCAGCCCTTCGGACCGGCTCAGAAGGGGTCCGACGAGTCCTGGTCGAAGAAGCCGCCCCGGTAGGGACCGGCCTCGTCCGCCCCTTCCGCCTCCTTCGGCTTGGCCTCGTCCTGGGCCTCGGGCGCGGTCTGCAGCCGGGACCGGCCGGCCAGGACCGTCTTCAGGGTCCGGTCCAGGACGATCTCGAACTGGGCCAGCTTCTGGTCGCAGTAGTCCTCCGCCTGGTGGCGCAGGCGGCGGGCCTCGTTCTGGGCCTCCTCGACCGTGCGCCGGGCAGCCTGGTGGGCCGACCGCGCCACGTCGGTGCGCTGGACCATGCGCTCCGCCCGCACCCGGGCCGCCTCCAGGATCTCGTCCCCCTCACGCTGGACCTTGGCCAGGAACTCCGCCCGGTCCCGCAGGAGCCACCGGGCCGCCCGCAGCTCCTCGGGGAGGCGGGCGATGGCCTCGTGGAGCAGCTCGACCACCTCGTCACGGTTGATCATCACCGATGCCGACAGGGGCATGGGCCGGGCGTTGCCGATCAGGTCGACCAGGCGCCGCAGCAGGGTGGCGACGTCGCCGGCCGACGCCGTGGCGGTGGGGACGTACTCGTCGTCGTGGGCCTTCATCGGGGGAACCTCTCTTGGAGCGCCTTGGCCACCACCTCGGTGACCATGGCGGACACGTCGCCGCCGAGGCGGGCGATCTCCCGCACGAACTTGGAGGAGATGAAGGAGTTGGCCGACGCCGAGGGGATGAACACGGTGTGCACGCCGGAGGTGACGTGGTTCATCTGGGCCTGGGCCATCTCGCTCTCGAGGTCGGACGACGCCCGCAGGCCCTTGACGATGAAGTCGGCGCCCACCCGCCGGGCCAGGTCGACCGAGAGGCCGGAGAACTGGGTGGCGGTCACGTTCGGGAGGTGGCCGAGCGACTCGGCGATGAGCTCCCGCCGCTGCTCCAGGGTGAAGAGCGGCTCGCCCTTGTAGAACGTGCGCATGGCCGCCACCACGACCTGGTCGAAGAGCTCGGCCGCGGTCTCGACCAGCTCACGGTGCCCGTTGTGGAACGGGTCGAAGGACCCGGGGTAGAGAACGGTAGCCACCGAGCGGCCCCCTCATCGACGTTGCACGATCGTGACCACGGTACCGCTGTACCGCTTGGCTCGGACCACACGCCAGCCCGGCCCGGGGTCGCACCGGCGGTCCGACTCCAGCACCGCCACGTCGGCGGGCAGGGCCGCGAGCAGGGCCGACCACCCGGCGTCGTCGGTCCCGTAGGGCGGGTCGACCAGCGCCAGGTCGACCGGTGCCGGGTGTGAGGCCAGGTAAGCCCAGGCGTCGGACCTCACGGCGACGGCGGCGCCCGCCAGCCCGGTGGCCTCCAGGTTGGCCCGTACCGCCGCCAGGGCCCGACCGTCGTGGTCGACGAAGGTGGCGGCGACCGCCCCCCGCGACAGCGCCTCGATGCCCATGGCCCCCGACCCGGCGAACAGGTCCAGCACGGTCGCCCCCTCGACCGTGCCCAGGCTGTGGAGGGCGTTGAAGGTGGCCTCCCGGACCCGGTCGCTGGTAGGCCGCACGCTCACGCCCGCCGGGGCCACCAACCGCCGCCCCCGAGCCGTCCCGGCCACCACCCGCACCACCGGGCACGGTAGCCAGCCGGCGGCGGTGGTGTGGTCGGCCGCCCCCGCTCAGGGCTTGAACAGGAAGTCGGTCCGGGGGGGCTCCACCCCCGGACCGGCCTGTTCGTCCTCCGGCCCGAGCAGCAGGTCGATCTCCTCCACCAGCAGGGGGTGAGCGTCGAGACCGCCGGCGCCGTCCTCGCCGTCGACCAGGGCGAAGGCCACCTGCCGGGCCCGCTCCACCCAGGCCCGGTCCCGGCGCAGGGAGGCCAGGCGCAGGTCGTTGCGGCCGGTCTGGCGGGCGCCCATGAGCGTCCCCTCCCCCCGCAGCCCCAGGTCGACCTCGGCCAGCTCGAAGCCGTCGGTCGAGCGCTCCAGGGCGGCCAGGCGCTGGGCCGACTCGGGTGTGGACCCCGACCCCAGCAGGAAGCACCACGACGCGGCGGCGCCCCGTCCCACCCGGCCCCGGAGCTGGTGGAGCTGGGCCATGCCGAAGCGGTCGGCGTCCTGGATGACCATGACGGTGGCGTTGGGGACGTCGACGCCGACCTCGATGACCGTGGTGGCCACCAGCACGTCGAGGTGGCCGGCCCGGAACGCCTCCATGGCCAGCTCCCGCTCCCGGGCCCCGATGCGCCCGTGCAGCAGGCCCAGCCGTAGCTCGGCCAGCTCCCCCTCCCCGAGCCGGTCGAAGGTCTCCTCCGCCGAACGGGCCTCCAGCCGGGCCGACTCCTCGACCAGGGGGCAGACCACGTAGGCCTGGTGGCCGGCCGCCACCTCGGCCCTGACCCGTCCCCAGGCGTCGGCCTCGGTGGTGCCCCCGGCGGCGTCGTTCGGCCCCGGCGGCCGGACCCACACCGTGGTCACGGGGGTGCGCCCGGGGGGCAGCTCGTCGAGCACGCTGACGTCCAGGTCGCCGTACACGGTCATGGCCGCGGTACGGGGGATCGGGGTGGCCGTCATCACCAGCACGTCGGGGACGGCTCCTCCCTTGCCCCGCAGCGCCGCCCGCTGCTCCACCCCGAAGCGGTGCTGCTCGTCGATGACCGCCACCCCGAGCGAACGGAACGCCACCGCCTCCTCCAGAAGGGCGTGGGTGCCCACCACCACGTCGATGGCGCCGCCCACCAGGTCCTGGGCCAGCCGCTCCCGCTCCTTGGCGGTGGCCCGGCTGGTGAGCAGCTCCACCCGCAGCGGCCGCTCCCCGAACAGGTTGGCGTCGTCACCCAGGGTGAGGCCGTCGAGCAACCGCCGGATCCCGAGGTGGTGCTGCTCGGCCAGCACCTCGGTGGGGGCCATGAGCGCGCCCTGGTGGCCCCCCGCCACCGCCACCAGCAGGGCGGTGAGGGCCACCACCGTCTTCCCCGCGCCCACGTCGCCCTGGAGCAGGCGGTGCATGGGGACGTCGCGGGCCAGGTCGGCGGCGATCTCGGTCATGGCCCGCCGCTGGGCGGTGGTGAGGGGGAAGGGCAGGCGCCGGTGGAACCGGCCCACCAGCCGGTCGCCAGGGTCGTGGGCGATCCCCACCGCCGTGCGCTCCAGCTCCCGCTTCCGTCGCACCAGCGCCACCTGGACGCGCAGCAGCTCGTCGAAGACCAAGCGGGCCCGAGCCGCCCACGCCTGGTCCAGGGACTCGGGGGCGTGGATGGCCCGCAGGGCGGTGGTCCGGTCGACCAGGCCGAAGCGCTGCCGGACCGCCGTGGGCACCGGGTCGGCGAAGTCGCCCGCCCGCGCCAGGGCCTGCTCCACCCATCCCCCCAGCTCCCAGGTGCTGAGGGCCGCCTTCTCCGACTGGGGGTAGACGGGGACGATGCGCCCGGTGCGGTCGCCCACCAGGTCGACCACGGGGTTGGTCATCTGGCGCCGCCCCCGGAAGTGCTCCAGCCTGCCGAAGATGACCACCGAGGTCCCGACCTTGAGCTGGGCGGCCCGCCACGGCTGGTTGAAGAAGGTGACCCGCAGGTAGCCCGAGCCGTCGCCCACGTCCACCACCACCAGCGTGCGCCGGTTGCGGGTGCGGCGCGACTGCACCCGCCGCACCGTGACCAGGACCATGCCCTCGTCGCCCACGGACAGGTCGCCGATGCGGGCCTGGTTGGTGCGGTCGAGGTAGCGGCGGGGGTAGTGCATGAGCAGGTCGGCCACGGTGGTGATCCCGAGCGCCGCCAGCCCGTCCGCCTTCCCGGCCCCCACCCCGCCCAGCTCGGTGACGGGGATCCCCGCCAGCTGGGCCAGCCGCCGGCTCACGTCCAGAGCCCGGCGAGGCTCACTCGATCCCGAGGCAGTAGGCGTAGACGGGCTGGTCGCCCCGGTGCACCTCGACCTCCACCCCCGGCCACCGCCCCGTCGACCACTCCCTGATGGCGCGGGTGTCGGCCTCGGTGGCCTCCTCTCCCTCCACCAGGGTGACGACCTCGTGGTCGTCGGCGACCAGGGCGGCGAGCAGGCCGGTGGTGGCGTCGACGACCGAGGAGGCCACCACCTGGATGCCGCCGGGGCCGATCCCCAGCCAGTCGCCATCGGCGACGGGGCCGGCGGGGCCGGTCCCCGACCGGACCGCCCGGGCCACCGCCCCACCGACCACCCCGGCGGCGGCCTCGGCCATGGCATGGGCGTTCCCCTCGCTGCCGGAGTGACGGTCGAAGGCCAACAGGGCGGCGAAGCCCTGGAGGACGACCCGGGTGGGGACCACCCGCACCACCTTGGCCGTGAGGGCCGGCACCTGCTCGGCGGCGGCCACGACGTTGGGGTTGTTGGGCAGGATCACCACCTCGTCGGCCGGGCAGGACTCCACCGCCTCCAGCAGCTGGGCGACCGACGGGTTCATGGACTGGCCGCCGGTCACCATGGCGTGGGCCCCGAGGGAGCGCAGGATGCGCTCCATCCCCTCGCCGGCACCCACCGCCACCACCGCCGTGGTCACCGGCCCCTCACCCCCCTCGTAGTCCTCCGGCACGGCCGCCGCCGCCTCCCGGACCCACCGCTCCTCCTCCACCTGCTGGCTGAGGTCGGTCACCCGGATGGCCCGGGGACGGCCACGCTCGATGCCGGCCTCGATGGCGGCGCCGATGTCGTCGGTGTGGATGTGGCAGTTCCAGGTGCCGTCGCCCCCCACCACGGCGATGGAGCCGCCGATGTCGGCCCACGCCTCCTTGAAGGCGGGGATCGACCCGTCGGGAGCGTCCAGCAGGTACATGACCTCGTAGCGGAGGTCGGGCGGCCCGGCCCCGGCCCCGGCCCCCAGGTGGGCCTCGACGGCGGCGGGCGTGGGCACCATCTCGGGCTCGGGCACCGGCCGGGCCGCCACCACCTCCAGGGCGGCGTCGAGCAGCAGCAGGAACCCGGCGCCGCCGGCGTCGACCACACCCGCCTCGGCCAGCACGGCCAGCAGCTTGGGGGTGTCCTCCAGGGCGTCGTGGGCGGAGGCGCGGGCGGCGTCGAGCACGTCGACCAGCGACCCGCCCCCCTCGGCCCTGGCCGTCGCCGCCTCCGCCGCCTCCGCCACCACGGTGAGGATCGTGCCCTCCACCGGCTCCATCACCGCCCCGTAGGCCCCGTCGGTGGCGGCGGCCAGGGCCTGGGCCAGACCCGGCCCGTCGACCGCCGGGCCGGCCCCCCAGGTGGTGGCCAACCCCCCCAGGACCTGGCTGAGGATCACCCCCGAGTTGCCTCGCGCCCCCATCAGGGACCCGTGGCTCATGGCCCGGCAGGTGGCGGCCATGTCGGGCTCGGCGGCAGCCCCGGCCTGGTCCAGCTCGCGGACGACGGCCCCGACGGTGAGGGCCATGTTGGTCCCGGTGTCCCCGTCGGGGACGGGGTACACGTTGAGGCGGTTGATGGCTTCCCGATGGTCTTCCAGCGCGGCCCGGTAGCGGGCCATCACCGCCCGCAGATCGGCCGGTCCCAGGCGCTCCAGCGGCGTCACACCCGGCGATGGTAGCGGGGGCGGCGGCGGCGCATGAGGACGCTGCTAGCCTCGGTGGACCTATGGCCGCGGTGTGTGACGTGTGTGGCAAGCACCCGTCCTTCGGCATGAGCATCAGCCACTCCCACCGGCGCACCAAGCGCCGCTGGGACCCCAACATCCAGCGGGTGCGGGCCCTGGTCGACGGCACGCCCCGCCGCCTGCACGTCTGCACCCGCTGCATCAAGGCGGGGCGGGTCCAAAAGATCGGCCGCTCGGCCCGCCCGAGCTGACACCGGCTCTCCCCGCCCACGAGACGATCGCCACCGGGGTGGTGCGCAGCGGTGGTCGCAGCGCCCCGTCCCCGGTCCTGACCAGCCACGCGGCCAGCAGGCCCGACAGCTCCCGGAGCGCCGCCGCCGTCCTCGGCAGCAGGAGGGTCTCCCGGTAGGAGCCCACCGCCGCGCCCAGGTCGGCGAAGCGGGTCCGCACCGGCACCTCCACCACCTCCACCTCGGCGACGACGCCCTGCTCGGCGAGGATGGCCACCAGGTCCAGGTAGGTCGGGGCAGGTCGGCGCGGTGCGCCGTGGAAGTGCCGCCACAGCGGCTCCACCAGGACGTCGGCCCCGGCCGCGTTGAGCTCCGCGAACGCCCGGCGCCGGGTGAAGGCGCCCAGGCGGGCCACGAAGCCGGCGGCGTCGGCGATCATGGGGAGCACGTAGGCGCAGATCCCCACGTCGGCCGGCGCCACCTCCACGTCCTCCCACGCCCCCTCGACGGCACGGACGTTGGTCAGCTCCCGCCGGCGGGCCTCACGGCGCAGGATGGCGAGCATCCGCGGGCTGGGGTCCACCGCCGTCACCTGGGCGACCCGCGGGGCCAGCACCAGCGCCAGCCGACCGGGGCCGGCCCCCACGTCGAGGACCGATCCCCGTCGGCCTGCCGCCCGGCGGGCCCGGGCCACCAGCGGGTCCGTGCCCCCGCGGTCGGCCACGGCGGCGGCGAAGCGGCGGGCCCGGGCGTCCCAGAACGCGACCCCCACCGAGCCCCGGCCCGGCACCAGCCGCTCCATCTCGGCCAGACGCGCCCGCACCAGCCGCCACCGGCGCGCCGCCGGACCGCCCCGCTCAGCCACCGACCCGCCGGCCCCAGCCCGGGTCGACCGGGCCCACGCCCCCGCCCAGCTCCACCCCGGCGGCGATGGCCCGCTCCACGAAGTGCTTGGCCGCCACGCAGGCGTCGGGGGGGTCCATGCCCCGGGCCAGCTCGGCGGCGATCGCCGCCGAGAGGACGCAGCCGGTGCCGTGGGTGTGCCGGCCCCTCAGGCGCGGTGCCTCCAGCCAGGTGGCCCGGCCCCCGGCGTAGAGGAGGTCGGGCGACCCCTGCCCGCCCAGGTGGCCGCCCTTGACCAGCACCGTCGCCGGGCCCCGGCCGGCCAGGCGGCGGGCCGCGTCCACCATGGCGTCCCGGTCGCTGACCTCGGCCCCGGTCAGGGCGGCGGCCTCGGCCAGGTTGGGGGTGACCACGGTGGCGAGGGGTAGGAGCCGGTCCCAGAGGGCGACGACGGCGTCGTCCGCCAGCAGGCGGTCACCGTGCTTGGAGACGAGCACGGGGTCGACCACGAGAGGTGGCGACCCCGTCTCCAGGGCGTCGGCCACCGCTCCCACCAGCTCGGCGGTGGCCAGCATCCCGGTCTTGGCCGCGTCCACGCCCAGGTCGGCGGTGACGGCGGCGATCTGGGCCTCCACCAGGCCGGGGGAGAGGGTCTCGACGGCGTGGACGCCCAGCGTGTTCTGGGCGGTGACGGCGACGATGGCGCAGGTCCCCCAGACCCCGTGGGCCTCGAAGGTCTTGAGGTCGGCGACGATCCCCGCTCCGCCCCCCGAGTCGGAGCCGGCGATGGTGAGGGCGACCGGCGGCCTGGTCCCCGCCGCACCCCCCCCGGGCCGGGAGCGGGCCCCGCTCACCACGAGTGCTCCCAGCCGCCCTCGGGCAGGTCGCCGTCGCCCAGGCGCACCTCCGCCGGGTCGCCGGTGCAGCGCCCGATGGGCACGGGCTGGGCCAGGCCGGCGGCGGCGAAGGACGCCGCCACGGCGGCCGGGTCGGGGGCCGCCACCAGCAGCTCGTGGTCGTCCCCGCCGACCAGCGCCTCCTCGGCGGTAGCCCCCGCCGCCACCGGCACCTCGTCGACCACCACCCCCACCCCGGAGGCGGCGGCCAGGCCACGCAGGTCGGCGGCGAGCCCGTCGGAGAGGTCGATCATCGCCGTGGCACCACCGGTGCGGGCGGCCCGGCCCTCCGCCACCCGGGCCACCGGACGGCGGTGGGCGACGACCAGGGCGGGGCCGAGCTCGGGTGTCCCCGCCCGCAGCAGGCGCAGGCCCGCCGCCGCCGCCCCGAGCGCCGCGGTGACCAGCAACGTGTCGCCGGGTCGGGCCCCCGAGCGCAGGACCGGCCCCTCGGAACCGCCGTCGAGGGTCCCCGTCACCGCCACCGCCACCACCAGCCCGGGCCCGGCGGTCAGGTCCCCGCCCACCACCGGGCAACCCAGGGCGGCCGATGCCGCCTCGATCCCGTCGTAGAGCTGGTCGAGTAGGCGACCACCGTCCCGGTCAGGGGGGACGGTCACCGTCACCAGGGCGGCGCTCGGGCGCCCGCCCATGGCGGCCACGTCGCTGGCGCAGGCGGCGAGGGCCCGCCAGCCCAGGTCGGCCAGGTCGGTGAGCCCCGGATCGGCGTGCACCCCCTCCACCACGGCGTCGGCAGCCAGCAGCAGCGGGCCGACGGGCGCACCCACCACGGCGGCGTCGTCGCCGATCCAGACCTGGCCGGGCGGGGCCGGGGGCAGGCGGCGGGCCAGGGCGGCCAGGGCGGAGCGCTCGCCGGTCAGCGGTGTCCTCGGTTACTCTCGACCACCGGAGCGTAGGCGAGGAGGAGGCTGTCGGGTGCAGGGTGTGATCAAGTCGTACGACCCCGGCAGTGGGCAGGGTACCCTGGTGTGCGACACCGACCTGGCCGAGTACGAGTTGTCGCCGGGCGCCCTGGACGGCTCTGTGTTCCGAATGCTGCGCCAGGGCCAGCGTGTGGTCTTCGATCTCGACGACGCCGGGCGGGCCGCCCGCCTGCGGCTGGGGTCGGAGGTCGACATGGGAACGCCCGGCCCTAGACGACCCGCGTGACCACCATGACCGACGACCTGCGATGGAGAGTGCCGTGACCCGAGCCGTTGCCCAGACCGACCGCACGACCAACGCCGAGCTCCTGGCGTGGGTGCGAGACGTCGCCGAGCTGTGCCAGCCCGACGAGGTGGAGTGGTGTGACGGCTCCGAGGAGGAGTACGTGCGCCTGACCCGGCTCCTGACCGACGCCGGGACCCTGATCCGCCTCGACGACACCAGGCGTCCCAACAGCTTCCTGGCCCGCTCCGACCCCGCCGACGTGGCGAGGGTGGAGGACCGCACCTTCATCTGCTCGGAGCGGGAGATCGACGCCGGCCCCACCAACAACTGGCGGGACCCGGCGGCGATGAAGGCCACCCTCACCGAGCTGTTCCGGGGGTCGATGCGGGGCCGGACCATGTACGTGGTGCCGTTCTCCATGGGGCCGCTCGGGTCGCCCATAGCCCACATCGGCGTGGAGATCACCGACTCGCCCTACGTGGCGGTCAACATGCGGATCATGACCCGCATGGGCCAGCCTGTCCTCGACGTCTTGGGCGACGGCGAGTTCGTGCCCTGCCTGCACTCGGTGGGGGCGCCGCTCCAGCCCGGCCAGGCCGACGTGGCCTGGCCCTGTGACTCCGACAACAAGTACATCGTCCACTTCCCCGAGACCCGCGAGATCTGGTCCTACGGGTCCGGCTACGGCGGCAACGCCCTGCTGGGCAAGAAGTGCTTCGCCCTGCGGATCGCCTCCACCATGGCACGCGACGAGGGGTGGTTGGCCGAGCACATGCTCATCCTCGGCGTGACCCCGCCCGGGGGGGAGAAGCGCTACGTGGCCGCCGCCTTCCCCTCGGCGTGCGGCAAGACCAACATGGCCATGATGATCCCCGCCCTGCCGGGCTGGACGGTGGAGACCGTGGGCGACGACATCTGCTGGATGAAGTTCGGTCCCGACGGCCGGCTGCGGGCCATCAACCCCGAGGCCGGCTTCTTCGGCGTGGCCCCGGGGACCTCCACCGAGACCAACCCCAACGCCATCGACACCCTCACCGCCAACTGCATCTTCACCAACTGCGCGGCGACCCCCGACGGCGACGTGTGGTGGGAGGGGCTCACCTCCGAGCCGCCCGCCCGGCTCACCGACTGGCGGGGGGACCCCTGGACCCCCGACGCCGACACGACCGCGTCGCACCCCAACGCCCGCTTCACCGCCCCCGCCCACCAGTGCCCCTCCATCGCCCCCGAGTGGGAGGACCCTGAGGGGGTGCCCATCTCGGCCATCCTCTTCGGGGGCCGGCGGGCCACGACGGTCCCCCTGGTCACCGAGTCCCGCTCGTGGCAGCACGGGGTCTTCCTGGGCTCGATCATGAGCTCGGAGAAGACGGCGGCGGCGGCGGGCACGGTGGGCGAGGTCCGCTTCGACCCCTTCGCCATGCGCCCCTTCGCCGGGTACAACGTGGGCGACTACTTCGCCCACTGGCTCCACATAGGCCAGCGGGGCGACGACGCCACCCTGCCCCGGCTGTTCTGGGTCAACTGGTTCCGCCGCGACGACGACGGCTCGTTCGCCTGGCCCGGGTTCGGCGAGAACGCCCGGGTGCTCAAGTGGGTGGTGGAGCGTCTCGCCGACGACGGCGAGGCCACCGAGACGCCCATCGGCAGGGTCCCCACCCCCGGCGCCATCGACCTGTCGGGGCTCCACCTGGACCAGGCCACCCTGGCCCGCATCCTCGCCGTGGACGAGGACGAGTGGCGGGAGGAGCTCCCCCGCATCGCCGCCCACTTCGACCACGTCGGTGAGCGCCTGCCCCAGGCCCTGCGCCAGGAGCTCGACCAGCTGGAGAAGCGCCTGGCCGGCTGAGCCGTCCCGGCAGCGGCCCTCGGCCCCCCCTCAGGCCGAGATCAGGTCCCGCAGGCCGGCCGGGGAGGACTTGCGCAGCTTGGTGAGGGCCTTGGCCTCGATGTGGCGCACCCGCTCCCGGCTGACCCCGAAGTGCTCGGCCACCTCCGAGAGGGTGCGGGGCTCGCCCCGGTCCAGCCCGTAGCGGAGGCAGAGGACCTGCTGCTCCCGCTCCTCGAGCCGGGCCAGCAGCTCGGCCACCTGGGCGGGGAGCATGGACGCGAACACCACCTCGTCGGGCGCCTGGGTCCCGGGGCCCTCGACCAGCTCCCCCAGCTGGGTGTCGCCCTGGTCGCCCCGCGGCTCTGACAGCGACACCGGCTCGAGGGTGTAGGGGAGCAGCTGGTTCACCTTGCTCACCGGCATCCCCACCGCCCGGGCCAGCTCCGACGGATCGGGGGGACGGCCATGGCGAGCCTCGAAGGCGGCGCTCGCCATCTTCAGGTCGAGCAGGTGCTCGCCGGCATGGACGGGGAGGCGGATGGTGCGCCCGCTGTTGGCGATGCCCCGGGTGATGGCCTGGCGGATCCACCACGTGGCGTAGGTGGAGAACTTGAAGCCCTTGGTGTGGTCGAACTTCTCCACGGCGTGCATGAGGCCGAGGTTCCCCTCCTGGACGAGGTCGAGCAGGGCGACACCGGAGCTCCGGTAGCGCTTGGCGATCGACACCACCAGCCTGAGGTTGGCGTTCACGAAGCGGGCCGCCGCCGTCCGGCCCGTACGAACCTTGGTCTTGAGCTCGGCCCGGCCATCCGGCCCCGGGTCACTCTCCACGAGCTCGGCGGCGGCCGAGCGGCCGGCGTCGATCAGGCGTCCCAGGCGGACCTCGTCGGCCTGGTCGAGCATCGAGTGGCGGCCGACGTCCTCGAGGTAGAGGTGCACGTCGTCATCGGTGCGTCGGGCGTTCACTCGCCCCCGGGCCCTGGACGACGCTGCGATGGCTTCAGCCTACCCAGCTGTGAGGG
>JBOGHU010000072.1:0-10576 GCA_050742255.1 Acidimicrobiales bacterium | reverse complement strand
GGCACCCACAGCGCCACCCGGTACCGCTTGCGGTTGACCTCGACGTCCACGTCGCGGCGGACCCGGCCCTCGCTCGTCTCGCCGTCACCGGGCAGGGCGCCCGTGCCGTCGGCGGGGCCGGGCGCAGGCAGGGCGGTCAGGTCCAGGCGCTCCTCCACCCAGCGGGTGGAGTGGCGCCCGGCCACGAAGTCGGGGGCGGAGAGGATGGCGCGGTGGGCGGGGACGGTGGTGGCCACCCCCTCCACGACCAGCTCGTCGAGGGCCCGCAGCATCCGGCGACGGGCCTCCTCCCGGTCCCGCCCCCAGGTCACCAGCTTGCCGATGAGGCTGTCGTAGGCGGGGCTGACCTCGTCGCCCTCGGCGTAGCCGCCGTCGAACCGGCAGAACGGGCCCCCGGGCACGCGCAGGCGGCTGATGCGGCCGGGGACGGGGCGGAAGACGCCTCCGCTCGGGTCCTCGGCGTTGATGCGGCACTCGATGGCGTGGCCCCGGACCTCCACGCCGTGGGGACCGATCGAGAGCGGCTCCCCGGCGGCGATCCGGAGCTGCTCGGCCACCAGGTCCAGGCCGGTGACCATCTCGGTGACGGGGTGCTCCACCTGGAGCCGGGTGTTCATCTCGAGGAACCACAGCTCCCCGTCCTGGTAGAGGAACTCCACGGTGCCGGCGCCGGTGTAGGCGCACGCCTCGGCCACCCTGACCGCAGCCTCGCCCATGCGCCGGCGGACGGGGTCGGGGAGGTCGGGGGCGGGCCCCTCCTCCACCAGCTTCTGGTGGCGGCGCTGGGTGGAGCAGTCCCGCTCTCCGACCCAGACGGTGCGGCCGGCCCCATCCGCCAGGACCTGCATCTCCACGTGCCGGGGCCAGGTCAGGTAACGCTCCAGGTACACCTCGTCCCGCCCGAAGGAGGCCAGCGCCTCCCTCCGGGCCGAGGCCAGGGCCTCCTCCGCCCCGGCGGCATCGCCGACCACCTTCATCCCCCGGCCCCCGCCGCCGTGGGCGGCCTTGATGGCCACCGGCCAGCCGTGCTCGGCGCCGAAGGCCCTCACCTCCTCGTGGGAGGTGATCAGCCCCTCTGAGCCGGGCACCCCCGCCACCCCGACCCCGGCCGCGGCCTGGCGGGAGCTGAGCTTGTCGCTCATGACCTCCATGGCCTCGGGTGGCGGCCCCACGAAGACCAACCCCTGGTCCACCACGGCGCGGGCGAAGTCGGAGCTCTCGGAGAGGAACCCGTACCCGGGGTGCACGGCGTCGGCGCCGGTGGACCGCGCCGCGTCGAGGATGGTGGCGGCGTCGAGGTAGCTCCCGGTGGCCGCCGGCCCTCCCAGGGCCCAGGCCTCGTCGGCCAGGCGCACGTGCAGGGCGTCGCGGTCGAGCTCGGAGTAGACGGCCACGGTGGCCATGCCCAGCTCCCGGCACGTGCGGATGATCCGCACCGCGATCTCGCCCCGGTTGGCGATGAGGACCTTGGACAGGGGCACGCGAGCTCCGGTTGCCGACGGCGACGGTGGCCCTATCGTTACTGCGATGCCGGGTGCCGGCGCCAGAGCCGCTCTCCTCGGGTCACGCTTCGCCGACGTGCGCCACGTGGCCGAGACCGATTCCACCAACGAGCGGCTGCTGGTGCTGGCCCGGGCCGGTGCCCCCGAGGGGGTGGTGCTGGTCGCCGACCACCAGACGCGGGGACGGGGGCGCCGGCGCCGGGACTGGGTCGCCCCTCCGGGCTCGTCGCTGCTGGTCTCGGCGCTGCTGCGCCCGCCGCTGGCTCCCGCCCGTGCCCATCTGGTGGGCCTGGTCGCGGCCCTGGCCGCGTCCGACGCCTGCGCCGAGGTGGCGGGGTTCCGTCCCGCCCTCAAGTGGCCCAACGACGTGGTCGTGGCCGGGCCCGGCGGCACCCGCAAGCTGGCCGGGGTCCTGGTCGAGTCGGTGACCGAGGGCGCCACCCTGGGGGCGGTGGTGGTGGGGATGGGCCTCAACCTGGTCGTGCCGCCCGAGCTGGCGCCCGAGGTGGCAGCGGTGGCCGTCGCCGCCAGCGAGGTGGCCGGTCGCCCCGTGGGCCGGGACCACCTGCTGGTCTCGTGGCTGGGTCACCTCGACCGGGGCTACGCGGGCCTGTGCCAGCCCCGGGGGGCGGCGGCGGCGGTCTCGAGGTACGGGGAGCGCTGTGGGACCCTGGGCCAGGTGGTCCGGGTGGAGACCGCCACCGGGACCTTCGAGGGGCGGGCGGTCGACCTCACCGCCGACGCCCACCTGGTGGTGGAGGTCGGTGGTGGTGGGGCGACGCGGACCGTAGCCGCCGCCGACGACGTGGTCCACCTCCGGCCGGCGGGCTGAGGCGCGGGCACCGCCGCGGGAGAGGTTGCACCGCTGGTGGGGAGGTTGTAAGGTTTCCCTAATAGATTCTAGATGGGAGACCGACTATCGGTGCCCAGCACGACGCCCTCTTCCACCTGCGCTGCGCCGCCACCATCCTCCACGCCGTGCCTGCCGCCGCGGCCGAGCTGTCGTGGCCGGGGGGGGAGTCGGTGCGGGTGGGCTGGCACCCGTCGAGCGAGCTGCACCCCTCGCCGTTCCGCCTGGCGGTGGTCCAGGCCTCGGCCAGGGGCTGGGGCGACGACGGCGTCGGCCACGCCGTGCCACGGGCCCGGATCCTGACCGGGCCCCGCTGCCACGACCTGGGCGGGGGTGTCTACCGCTTCGCCCAGGCCGGTGAGCACCTCGACGTGTTCACCACCACGCTCCCACGGGAGAGGGCCCACCGGGCGCTGCGAGAAGCGGCGACGCTGCCGGTGCCCTTCCGCCCGACCGCCCCCCCGGGCGTGCCCGACGACCACGGCGTCACCCGGCTCGAGGTCAGGGTCCACCGCGACGCGCTGACCGCGGTCTCCCTGGTCTGCATGCGGCACCGCCCTGCCCCCTGTCCCGCCGTGGAGGCGACGGTGGGGGAGGTGGCGTGGGCGCTGGCCGGTGCCTGCGCCGCGGCCGAGGTGGCCGACGGCCTCCCGTCCCGGTGATCCCCCCCGGCTGATGGCGAGGGACCGGGTCAGGGGTCGGGATCGGCGGCCACCAGCCGGGCGAAGGCGGACATGGCGGCGGAGGTGAGGGGGCCGGGCGCCGACCGCAGCGCTCGGCCGTCCACGTGGGCGATGGGCTGGAGCTCCCTGGTGGAGGAGGTGAGGAAGGCCTCGTCCGCCCCGGCCAGGTCGTCCACGGATAGCCGCGTCTCCTCCACGTCCACCAGCTCCATGACCAGCTCCCGGGTTATCCCGGCCAGGCACCCCGACGACAGCGGCGGCGTGACCAGCCGCCCGCCCCGGCCGACCACCACGTTGCTGCCGGTGCCCTCGCACAGCTCCCCCCGGGTGTTGGCGAACACCGCCTCGCCCGCGCCCCGCTCGGCGGCGTGGGCCAGGGCGACCACGTTCTCGCCGTAGGAGGTGGTCTTCAGCCCGGCCAGGGCCCCGCGCTCGTTGCGGGCCCAGGGGACCACGGCCACGTCGGTGGTGGGCGGGAAGGGCTCGTGCGGCGCCACCGCTGCGATCACCGTCGGCGGCGAGGCGTCCCTACCCGAGCCGAGGGGCCCGGGGCCCCCGGTCACGGTCAGGCGGAGGCGGGCCTCGGGGTGACCGGCGGCGGCGACGACCGAGGTGGCCGCCTCCTCCAGCACGCCCCGATCGGGGAGGACCAGGCCCAGGCCGGCCGCCGACCGGGCCAGCCGGTCCAGGTGGCGGCGGAGGGCGAAAGGCCGGCTGCGGTACACCCGCAACGTCTCGAACACGCCGTCGCCCACGGTTATCCCGTGGTCGAGGGCCGACACCCGGGCCTGGTCGGCGGGGACGACGGACCCGTCGACCCACACCAGTGTCGTCACCGGGGCCGTCACGGGGCCGTCACCGGGCCGTCACCGGGACCGCCACCGCGCCCGACGTCGCCGCCAGCAGCCGCCGCGCCTTCAACTCGGTCTCCTCCCACTCGCCGCCCGGGTCGGACTCCCAGGTGATGCCCCCGCCCGTGCCGAGGTTCAGCCGCCCGTCCTCGAACCAGAGGGTGCGGATGGCGACGTTGAGGTCAGCCTGGCGGGCATCGGCGTCGACCCAGCCGACGGCGCCGCAGTAGGGGCCCCGGTCCACCGGCTCCAGGCGGCGGATCAACGCCATGGCCGCCAGCTTGGGGGCGCCGGTGACCGATCCCGGGGGGAAGGTGGCGTCGAGGAGCTCGGGCCAGCCCACGCCCGGCCGCAGCCGGCCCCGCACCGTGCTCACCAGGTGCACCAGGCCGGGGTGGTGCTCGAGGGCGCACAGCGAGGGCACCTCGACCGAGCCCCATTCGCAGACCCGGCCCAGGTCGTGGCGGACCAGGTCGACGATCATCACGTTCTCGGCCCGGTCCTTGGCCAGGAGCGCCTCCGCCCAGGCGGCGGTGCCCTTGACGGGGCGGGACTCGACGATGGGGCCCGAGCGGCGCAAGAAGCGCTCCGGCGACGCCGACGCCACGTGGACCCCCCGGTCCGCCAGGCGGACCAGGGCGGCGTGGGGAGCGGGGTTGGCGGCAGCCAGGGCCCGCCCCAGCGCCACCACGTCGGCGTCGGGGGGGAGGGGGGCGGTCAGGCGCCGGGTGAGGTTGACCTGGTACACGTCACCGGCGGCGATGGCGGCACGGATGGCGGCCACACCGGCGCAGAAGCCGCCCCGGTCCAGGCTGGTGGACCACGCCGACGGCGCCGGGCCCACCCACGGCGGGGACGGTCGCCAGGTGGGGGCGCCGACCCGGGCGAAGCGGGCGCACACCGGCTCGCCGTCGTAGGGCAGCACGACCACCCAGAACCCGGCGCCGTCCAGGGCGGCCAGGTCGGAGGTGACGTCGAGGAGCTCGGTGGCGACCCGCCCGCCCACGGCCGCCATGGGGGCCGCGCTCGAGCGCATGGCCCTGATCCTAGGGCCGCCGGCTCGGCCCGGCGCGTGCACGGGCTGGCGGGCGGCTGCTGCTAGCGTCGCCGGGATGGGCTCCGCCGTCGCGGGGACAGGCGCGTCCCGGACCTGGCCCCAGCGCCTGCTCTTCGCCTTCAACGCGGTGATGCTGGCCGGCTCCCTGGTGGGGGCGACGGTCCTCGGGTACCTCTACTACCGTTTCGATCAGCTGCCCAGGGTCAGCTTCGCCACGGGGGTGCTGGGCGGCAGCGACCCCGGCGACCCCCAGAACTTCCTCCTCGTCGGCAGCGACTCGCGGGCCTTCGCCGACGACGACGAGGAGGCGGCCCGGTCCTTCGGCGACACCGGGATGGTGGCCGGCCAGCGGGCCGACACGATCATCCTGGTGCAGATCGACCCCCGGGCGAGGACGGCGGCCATGGTCTCGTTCCCCCGCGACCTCTGGGGGCCCATCGCCGGCAGCAGCGAGAAGGGGCGCATCAACGCCGCCTTCGAGGGAGGGCCCGAGCAGCTGATCCGCACCATCACCCAGCGCTTCGACGTCCCCGTCGACCACTACGTCCAGGTCGACTTCTCCGGGTTCAAGGGGATCGTCGACGCGGTGGGCGGGGTGGAGATCTACCTCTCCGCGCCGGTCCGTGACCGGGACGCCAACGGGAGGAACGTGAGCGGGCTCGACATCGACCGGGTCGGCTGCGTCGAGCTGGACGGCGACCAGGCCCTGGCCTACGTCCGCAGCCGCCACTTCGAGCAGTTCGTCGACGGCCGCTGGAAGCCCGACCCCACCGGCGACCTGGGTCGCATAAGCCGCCAACAGGACTTCATCCGCCGGGCGGTGCGGGAGGCGCTGGCCAAGGGGTTCACCAGCCCGGCCCGGCTGGAGCGGCTCATCGGCGTGGCCCAGGACAACGTGGCCATCGACGAGTCAATCGACCCCGGCGACCTCCTCGACGTGGGCCGGCGCTTCCGGTCGCTCGACCCCGGCGACCTCCAGCAGTTCAACCTCCCCGTGGAGCCGGGCCGGGTCGGCGGGGCCTCGGTGCTGCTCCTGAAGGAGGACGAGGCCGAGGAGGTCCTCGACGCCTTCCGCCCGGGGGACACCACCGAGGCCGAGCTCCGCCCCACGAGGGTCCAGGTGCGGGTCCTCAACGGCTCGGGGCGCGCCGGCGAGGCGGGCGAGACCGCCGCTGCGCTGTCGGCCTCGGGCTTCGGGGTGGCCGGGGTGGGCGACGGCAGGTTCGGCACCGCGTCGACCACCGTCCGCTATGCGCCCGGGCAGAGGCAGGAGGCGGAGCTGGTCCGGCGGTACCTGGCCGACGGCGCCGAGCTGGAGGAGGACCCCGAGGTGCGGGGCGTCGACGCGGTGCTGGTCACCGGGCGGGACTTCGCCGGGGTCCTGGGCGAGCCCCGTGCGCCCGACCCCCCGCCCCTCCAAGCCACCACCGTGGCCCCGCCGTCGGGCACGGGCGAGGCCGAGGCCCCACCGCCGTCGTGCTGAGGGACCGGGGGCGGCCCGACGGTCGCGCCGGTCGGGGCTAGCCTGCCCGGGGTGCGGTTGCTCGTGACCGGCGGTGCCGGGTTCATCGGGTCGAACTACGTACGCCACGTGCTGGGCGCCACCGACGACGAGGTCACCGTCTACGACGCCCTCACCTACGCCGGGAACCCCGACAACCTGGCCGACCTGGAGGGCCGTCCCCGGTTCGGGTTCGTCAAGGGCGACGTCACCGACCGGCCCGCCCTGGAGGAGGCCATGGCCGGCCACCACGCCGTGGTCCACCTGGCGGCCGAGAGCCACGTCGACCGGTCCATCGCCGGTCCCGACCAGTTCGTGCGCACCAACTGCGGCGGCACCAACGTGGTCTGCGACGTGGCCCGCCGGGTGGGCGTGAGGCGGGTGGTGCACGTCTCGACCGACGAGGTGTACGGGTCGATCGGGCAGGGCTCGTTCACCGAGGCCGACCGGCTGGGGCCGAGCTCGCCCTACAGCGCCACCAAGGCCGGGTCCGACCTCATCGCCCTGTCCCACCTGGTCACCCATCAGAGCCCGGTGGTGGTGGTCCGGGCTTGCAACGCCTTCGGCCCCTACCAGTTCCCCGAGAAGCTCATCCCCCTGTTCGTGACCAACCTCCTCACGGGCCGCAGGGTGCCCCTCTACGGCGACGGTGGCAACGTCAGGGACTGGTGCTATGTCGAGGACACCTGCCGGGGCATCGACGTGGTGCTGCGCCGGGGACAGGTCGGGGAGATCTACAACCTCGCCGCCGGCAACGAGGTGTCCAACCGGGAGCTGACCGGGCGGCTGCTGGCCCTGGTGGGCGCCGAGGCCTCCATGGTCGAGCTGGTGGCCGACCGCCCCGGCCACGACCGCCGGTACTCGGTCGACGCCACCAAGCTCCGGGCGCTCGGATGGGCGCCGCGCTGGGGGTTCGAGGACGCCCTGGCCGCCACCGTGGCGTGGTACCGGTCCAACCGGTGGTGGTGGGAGCCCCTCGGGGGGGCTGAGTGGAGGCCGTGATGGCGCGCGTCGGTGTCGTGGGGGCCGGCTACGTCGGCCTGGCCACCGGGGCCGTCCTGGCCCACCTCGGTCACCGGGTCACCTGTGGTGACATCGACGCCGAGAGGGTGCGACGGCTCCGCCAGGGCCAGGTCCCCATCCGCGAGGCCGGCCTGGAGGACCTGGTGCGGGAGGGCCTCGGCAACGGTCGGCTGGCGTTCGTGCACGGGGCGGCGGAGGCGGTGGTCGAGGCCGAGTTCGTCTTCCTCTGCGTCCCCACGCCCCAGGAGGAGGACGGCGCCGCCGACATGTCCTACGTGCAGCGGGCCGCCACCGAGATCGCCCCCGAGCTGGCGGCGGAGTGCGTGGTGGTCAACAAGTCCACGGTGCCGGTCGGCTCCACCCACGTGGTCGAGCGGGCCCTCGGCCGCGACGACGTGGCCGTGGTCTCCAACCCCGAGTTCCTGCGGGAGGGCTCGGCGGTCCACGACTGCCTCAACCCCGACCGCATCGTGATCGGCGCCGAGGACCAGGCCGCCGCCATGCGGGCGGCGTCGCTGTTCCGGAGCCTGAAGGCTCCCCTGGTCATCACTGATCCGGCCTCGGCAGAGACCATCAAGTACGCCTCCAACGCGTTCCTCGCCACCAAGGTGAGCTTCGTCAACGCCCTGGCCAACGTGTGCGAGGCGTTGGGAGCCGACGTGTCGGACGTGGTCCTCGGGATGGGCTACGACCCCCGCATCGGCTTCGAGTTCCTCAAGCCCGGACCGGGTTGGGGAGGGTCCTGCCTGCCCAAGGACACCCGGGCCATGGTCCGCATCGCCGAGGACGCCGGCTACGACTTCGGGCTCCTGCGGGGCGTGATCACCGTGAACGACGACCAGTACGAGCGCATGGCCGACAAGGTGGAGGCCATGGCCGGCGGCTCCCTGGGCGGGACCACCGTCGCCGCCTGGGGCCTCACCTTCAAGGCCCGGACCGACGACCTGCGGGGCTCCCCGGCGATCGAGGTCATCCGGCGGCTGGAGGCCAGGGGCGCCCGGGTGCGGGCCTACGACCCGGCGGTGGCGGGCGGGGCGCCCGTCCTGGCCGGCACCGAGGTGGTGTCGGATCCCTACGCCGCCTGCGAGGGAGCCGACGTGCTGGTGGTGCTCACCGAGTGGGACGAGCTCCGCTGGTGCGACTTGGCCAAGGTGGCGGGGCTCATGAGCACCCCTCGCATCGTCGACACCCGCAACCTGCTCGACGCCGCCACGGTCCGCCGGCGGGGCTTCACCTACGACGGGCTGGGGCGGTGCCGTTGACCCCGCTCTGGCCGGTGCCGTCGAGGGTGGCATGGGGATGAGCCCCCACCGCCGGGTCGTGGTCACCGGCGCCGCCGGCTTCATCGGGTCCCACCTGTGCGACGCCCTGGTGGGGTCGGGTGACGAGGTGGTGGGCGTCGACAACCTGGTGACCGGGCGGGTCGAGAACATCGAGCACCTCTTCGGAGCGCCGGGTTTCACCTTCGTGCGCCACGACGTCAGCTCCTACGTGTGGGTACCCGGCCCGGTCCACGCCGTCCTCCACTTCGCCAGCCCGGCGTCGCCCCGGGACTACCTGGACCTGCCCATCCAGACCCTCAAGGTGGGGAGCCTGGGCACCCACAACACCCTGGGCCTGGCCAAGGGCAAGGGGGCCCGCTACCTGCTGGCGTCCACCAGCGAGGTGTACGGCGATCCCCAGGAGCACCCCCAGGCGGAGTCGTACTGGGGCCACGTGAACCCGGTCGGCCCCCGGGGCGTCTACGACGAGGCCAAGCGCTTCGCCGAGGCCATGGCCATGGCGTACCACCGCCACCACGGCATCGAGGTGCGGATCGCCCGCATCTTCAACACCTACGGCCCCCGGCTGCGGGCCCGCGACGGGCGTGTGGTCTCCACCTTCCTCTCCCAGGCCCTGGCCGGTGAGCCCCTGACCGTCCACGGCGACGGCAGCCAGACCCGCAGCTTCTGCTACGTCGACGACCAGGTCCGGGGGCTCCTCGCCCTGCTCGACGCCGACCACGTGGGGCCGGTCAACGTCGGCAACCCCACCGAGCACACGGTGGGGGAGCTGGCCGCGCTGGTGATCGAGGTCACCGGGTCGGCGTCGGAGATCACCTCGGCGCCCCTCCCCCTCGACGACCCCGGGCGTCGTCGTCCCGACATCGGGTTGGCCCGCAAGGTGCTGGGATGGGAGCCGCAGGTCGAGCTGGGCGAGGGGCTGCGTCGCACCGCGGCCTGGCTGTCGGCGGTGGCGGGGAGGTGAGGGCGGCGCCGGGCCCGGTGGCGGCGGTGGTCGTGAGCTACAACGTCCGCGACCTGCTGCTGGGCTGCATCGCCAGCCTGCGGGCGGACGGGGTCGAGCGCATCGTCGTGGTCGACAACGCCTCCCGAGACGGCTCGGCCGCCGCCGCCGCCGCCCTCGGCGAGGGGGTCGAGGTGGTCACCCTCCCCCGCAACCTCGGCTTCGCCGCCGGCGCCAACCGGGGCGTGGCCCGCACCGACACGCCCTACGTGGCGGTGATGAACCCCGATCTGGTGGTCGAGCCGGGGGCCACCAAGGTCCTCGTCGAGGCCCTGGAACGAGACCCGGACCTGGCCGTGGTCGGTCCCCGCGTCGACACCCCGGCGGGCGAGGTCTACCCGTCGGCCCGGACCTTCCCCGACCTCGGCGTCGCCGCCGGCCACGCCTTCCTCCACTTCCTGTGGCCCGCCAACCCGTACAGCCGGCGGTACCGGTTGACGGACTGGGACCACGGCGCCGCCGCCACCGTGGACTGGGTGGCGGGCACGTACCTGCTCGCCCGGCGCCGGGCGTGGGACCAGGTGGGCGGCTTCGACGAGGGGTACTTCATGTACACCGAGGACGTGGACCTGTGCTGGCGCCTGCGGCGGTCGGGGTGGCGGGTCGGGTACGAGCCGGCGGCCCGGGTCACCCATCGGATCGGGCGGTCCACCGACCAGACGCCGTACCGCATGATCGTCCACCACCACCGGTCGCTGTTCCGCTTCGCCACCCGGACCACGACCGGCTGGCGCCGCCTGCTGCTCCCGCCGATCGCCGCCGCCCTGGCCCTGCGCACGGTGCTGGCCTGGGCCCAGCGGGCCGCCCGCCGCCGCCCCCACGC
>JBOGHU010000071.1:0-19123 GCA_050742255.1 Acidimicrobiales bacterium | reverse complement strand
CCGTGGGGGCGGTGGCGGCCTCGCTCCTGGCCGCCGCCCTGCCCTGGCGGCGAGTGGTCAGGGCGCTGTCGGTGGCGGCGGGGCTGGCGGCGGCGGGGCTGGCGGCGGTCGTCATGGCCGGCCGCAGCACCCTCGGGTGAGCGACGCGGGCACGGTCCTTGCTACCCTTCCACAGCGGCGCCTCTCCGGCGCCGCCCACCCGCCATGGCTACCACGACCCTTCGCCGCCCGCCAACGGCAGGTCGCCGACCCCGCCGGCCCTCGACGAGGAGGGGGCGCAGCATCTTGTGGCGCTTCCGTCGGGTGCTGTTCCTCCTCGCCCTGCTGGGGGTGGCCGGGATCTCGGGGGTGGTGCTGATCCTGGCCAACGTGCCCCTCACGGCGGTGGAGCCGCCGGTGGAGACCTCCTTCATCCTCGACGCCGACAACAACAAGCTGGCCGAGCTCTCGGGAGGGGAAAACCGGGTCCTGCGAGACCTCGACGAGATGTCGCCGACCCTGGTCGACGCCGTGCTCGCCGCCGAGGACCGTGACTTCTTCAGCCATCCCGGCATCGACCTCTCTGCCATCGTCCGGGCCACGATGGCTGACCTGTCGGGCCGGCCGCTGCAGGGTGGCTCCACCATCACCCAGCAGTACGTGAAGAACGTCTACGTGGGACGGGAGCGGACCCTGGCGCGAAAGCTCAAGGAGGCCGCCCTGGCGGTCAAGCTGGAGCGCAAGCTGGACAAGCGGGAGATCCTCGAGCGGTACCTCAACACGATCTACTTCGGCCGAGGGGCGTACGGAGCGCAGGCCGCGGCCCGCTCCTACTTCGCCAAGGACGTCGGGGACCTCACCGTGCGGGAGTCCGCCTACCTGGCCGGGCTCATCCGTGCCCCCGAGGCCGCCGACGCCTCCCGCGACCCGCAGGAGGCCGACGCCCGTCGGGACCGGGTGCTCGTAGCCATGGCCAAAGCCGGGTTCATCTCGCCCCGGGAGCGTGCCGACGGCGTCGCCGAGCCGGTCGACGCCTATGTCCGACCCCGCGACGAGGCCGTCGAGGACCGCATCGTGGGGGGCGAGGTGGGCACGCAGTACTTCGTGGAGTACGTGCGACAGCAGCTCTACCAGCGCTACGGCGAGGAGCTGGTCACCGGCGGTGGGTTGCAGGTGCACACCACCCTCGACCTCGACCTCCAGCGCAGCGCCTACGAGGCCGTGTACGGGACCCTGGACCGGCCCGACGACCCGGCCGGGGCCCTGGTGGCCCTGGACGCCGACGGCAACGTGCGGGCCATGGTGGGGGGCCGGCGGCTGGGCACCGACTCGCCCTACGCCAAGGTGAACTTCGCCATGGGGACCGAGGGCGGGGGGAGCGGCAGGCAGGCGGGATCTGCGTTCAAGCCCTTCGTGCTGGCCGAGGCGGTCCGCCAGGGCTACTCGGTGAGGTCGATGTTCGCCTCCCCGTCGCAGGTCGTCTTCCCCGGGGCCGACGCCGGCCGGGCCTACACCGTCCGCAACTACGACAACGCTGCCCACGGGTCGGTCAGCCTCCTCGACGCCACCCGGGTGTCGTCCAACACCGTGTACGCCCAGCTGGCCGAGGCGCTGGGCCCGGCCCGGGTGGCGGAGGAGGCCGGACGGCTGGGCATCCGCAGCAAGGTCCCGCCCGAGCTCTCGGTCGCCCTCGGCACCGCCGAGGTGTCGGCGCTCGAGATGGCCGACGCCTTCCTCACCTTCGCCACCCGGGGGCTCCAGGTCGACCCCTTGGCGATCACCGAGGTCACCGACTCTGACGGCGAGCTCATCGACCGCTTCACGCCGGAGAAGGAGCGCGTCCTCGAGCCCCAGCAGGCCGACGTGGTGAACCACGTGCTGCAGTCCGTCGTGACCGGGGGGACCGCGACCCGGGCCGACTTCGGCAGGCCGGTGGCGGCCAAGACCGGGACGACCCAGGGCAACGGCGACGCCTGGCTGGTGGGCTTCACGCCGGGGCTGAGCACCGCCGTGTGGATGGGCTACCCGGAGGGCCAGTCCCGCCAGATGGGGAACGTGCACGGCATCGCCGTCACGGGCGGCACGCTCCCCGCCGAGATCTTCCGCAAGTTCATGTCGGTGGCCACCGCCGACCCGCGCTACGGCGGCGACTTCGTCGAACCGGCCAGCCTCGGGGGCCGGTTCCTCAGCGGCCGGGTCCCCGTCACCGCCCCCGAGCCGGAGACCACCACCACGATCGCCCCCGAGCCCGTCACCGCCCCCGAGCCCTCGACCGCGGCCTCTCCCGCGCCCACCACGGTGGGTGGGCCCACCACGACGGCCACCACCGCGACCACCACCAAGGGCCCCAAGGACACCATCCCGTCCGCCCCCACGGTGCCGTCCCTGCCCTGACCGGCCCGAGGGTCGGGGGCTCCGGCCCCGTGAGGGGTTCTCCGGGGCGGGGGGCTGCGGCGGGGCTGGGGCCCGGGCGCCGCGGCGCTGGACCCGGGCGCCGGGCCCGGAGAGGGCCCCGACGGCCCGGGACCGGAGGCGGGTTCTCCGGTCACTCCACGTCGCTCACCGACGGTTCGTGACCGGAGAGCGGCGTGACGGCCCGTGACCGGAGAGCGGGGCGGGGCCCGAGGCGGGGCGGGTAACCGGAGAGCGGGCGGAGACCGAGGCGGGGCCCGAGGCGGGGCCCGGGGCGGGTCCTCCCCGGGCCCGTGAGCGGAGAGCGGGGCGGGGGCGTGCGCTAGCCTGGTTCCGCCGCCGGCAGCCACCAGCGCGCTGGACGGCAGGAGAGAGCCGTTGGGCACGGGCATGACGGTCCCGGGGCTGCGAGCCGCGAAGGTGGCGTCTGGCCACCCGCCGCTGGTCGCCGTGACCGCCTACGACGCCCCTGGGGCGCGCATGGCCGACGAGGCCGGGGTCGACGTCATCCTGGTCGGCGACTCGGTGGCCATGGTCGTCCTCGGTCACGAGGACACCCTGCAGGTGACGGTGGCGGACCTCGCCCACCACACCGCCGCGGTGGCCCGCACCTCACCCCGGGCCCTGGTCGTCGCCGACCTCCCCTGGCCCAGCTACCACGTGACGGTGCCGGGGGCGGTGAGGAACGCGGCGACCCTGGTCCGGGCCGGTGCCTCGGCGGTCAAGCTGGAGGGCGGCCGCAAGAGGGTGCCGGTGGTGACGGCGATCGTCGACGCCGAGGTACCGGTCATGGGCCACCTCGGGCTGACCCCCCAGTCGGTCCACGTCATGGGCGGGTACAAGGTGCAGGGGCGGGGACCGGCCGCGGCCCAGGCGCTGGTCGACGACGCCCTGGCCCTGGTGGCGGCGGGAGTCTTCGCCATCGTGTTGGAGGGCATCCCGGCCGCAACCGCCAGCCAAGTGACCGAGGCGGTGCCGGTCCCCACCATCGGCATCGGCGCCGGTCCTCACTGCGACGGTCAGGTCCTGGTCTCCCACGACCTCCTGGGCCTGGGAGAGGGGCCCGTCCCACGGTTCGTCCGCCGCTACGCCGACCTCAGGTCGGCGGGGGTGGCCGCCCTCACCGCCTTCGCCACCGACGTGCGCTCGGGGTCGTTCCCCTCCGACGAGGAGAGCTACGGGGCTCCCATCACCGGCGGCAGGGCTGCCAACATGGCCCGGTGACGCCTACCCCCCCCGCCCCCCGGGCCAGGTGGCGGGTCCGCTGGCTCAAGCGGCTGGCGTGGCTGGTGCTCCTCCTCGGGCTGGTGGCCCTCACCGTCCAGGGGGCCAACCGGCCACCCGATCCCTTCCTCGTCTCCGAGCACTCCTCCCGCCGGCCGCTGGAGGGCTTCGAGGAGGTGGCCCTCCGGGTCACCGACGGTGGCGGGACGGTCGCCGAGTGGTGCGCCCTCCTCGCCGACGATGCCGAGTCCCGCTCCCGGGGCCTGATGGGACAGTCGGACCTGCGGGGCTACGACGGGATGGTGTTCCGCTTCCCCTCTGAGGTGGAGGCCACCTTCTTCATGCGCGACACCCAGATCTCTCTGTCGATCGCCTTCTTCGACGACCGCGGCGCGTTCGTGTCCCAGGCCGACATGGAGCCCTGCCCCCCTCGGGCGGCCACCTGTCCCTCCTACGGCGCCGCCGCGCCGTACCTCCACGCCGTCGAGGTGGTCCAGGGAGGGCTGGCCGCCCTGGGCATCGGGCCGGGTGTGGTGCTGTCGTTCCCCGGCGGCTGCGCGGCGTCGGCGTGATCGGGGGACCGGGCCCTCCTCCCAGCTAACGTCGACGGGGGGCCGCCTTCTTGGCCGTGGCCCGCTTCTTGGCCGTGGCCCGCTTCTTCGCCGGCGCCTTCTTCTTGGCCGGCGCCTTCTTCTTGGCCGTGGCCCGCCTCTTGGCCGTGGCCCGCTTCTTGGCCGGCGCCTCCTCGGGTTCGGGCGTGGCCCAGGCTCCCCCCGGGGGATGCCCGACCACGGCACCAGGCAGGGTGCCGCTCCCGCTGATCTGGGGGCCGATGATGGGCGAGACGCCCAGCCCGGTCAGGCTGGGCGACGGTTGGGACTGGCGGCGGCGGGGCATCCGGGCCTTCCGATCGAGGAAGTGGCGCAGCGCCTGGTCGCGGGCCGCCTCGGCCGACGTCGCGTCCTGGCGGGCGACGGTCAGGTTCTCCAGGTCCGTGCCCCGACGCTCCGCCCACTGCGAGAGCGCCAGCTCGGTGACCGCCTCCTCCTCTCGGGCCGCGGCCGCCCGCCCGCCACCGCCGCGGGGGTACCAGCTCTGCTCCGGCGACCGGTCCGCAGAACCCCAGCCCGGGGTCTGGTCACCCCATCCCCCGGGCCCCACCGCGGGCGGCGGGGGAGGAGGGGCCCGGCCGGGCGAGGGGGTCGATGAGGCTGAGGGCGCGCCCTGCCCCTCGTACCAGCTCCCCGTGGCCCGGTGCAGCTCGGCTGCGGCCTCCCGCTCCAGCTCCTCCCGCTTGCGCTGGTCCCGGTCCCTGCCGAAGAGTCGCTTGGCCACTCAGAGATCCTATTGGGCGCCCCCCTTGGCCCGCATCCCCGACACCGCCGCCACCACCGCCCCGGCGTCGAGGACGTCAGCCATGACGCCCACCTGGGCTTCCCAGACGTCGTCGGGGACCTGAGCGCGGACGGTCTCGTCGAGCACGTGGTAGACGTCGAGGCCCAACTGGGCCCCGGCCAGGGCGCCTGCGTAGGAGGGGTCTCCGAGCACCAGCGTCTCCGCCGCGATCTCGGCGCTCTCGGGATCGGGAGCGCCGAGGATCACCAGCAGGTTGGACGGGCCGTGCTCATCGGCCAAGCGGCGGATGGCCTCCTGGCTGTGCAGGTCCATGGCCCCGGCCGCGGTTCAGACGAAGCACTCGGTGGCCACGAAGACCACCGAGCCACCGGCTGCCTCGACACAAGCGCCGATGGCGGGGCCGGAGACTCCGTCACGCTCACCGAGGGCGATCACCTTCTTGTCGGTCAACATGGCGGGGAGCCTACAGCCCCAGGCCGGCGGACCCGGCCCCGCCTGCGGGCCGGCCGGGGATCACCCCTTCGGGTTCCGCTCCAGCAGCACGCTCATCCCGTCGGACAGCTGGCACATGCGCCCCAGGAAGAGGCTGCCCTTGGCCACCATCAGCACCCGATCGGCGCCTCCCGACGTCAGCCGCCGGACCGCATGGGGGAGGTAGCACAGGGCCGAGGCCAGGTGGCCCTGGGTGGGGGCGAAGCCGGGCATCCCCCGCTCGGCGACGAAGGCGTCGAGCTCTTCCCGCCCGATCTCCCCCTGCCGGGCGGCGAGGGCGGCGATGGTGCGGTAGTTGCGGGCGGCCACGTCGCCCGAGCCCTGGGGTTCGGTGATCTCGGGGTTGTGCAGCTCGGTGGCGTAGTCGTCAACCTCCGTCATCGGTATGCCGAGCCGGACCAGGGGCTCGACCGCCAGCGCCTCCATGATCTGGGCGGTGGCACCGCCGGCCGCCACCCGGTGCCGGCCCACGCCGTCGAGGCGGATCCGGGGGGACACCCCGTCGTCGGCCTGGACCAGGGCGGCGGCGCCCCCGAGGACGTCCTCCAGCACGGGCAGCCGGTGGTTGAGGTGGCCCTGGAACTTCATGCCCAGCTTGGCCAGGGAGCCGCCCGCCACCACCGCCACCCGGGCGAAGACGCCGGAGGCGACCAGGCTGGCCGCCACCACCAGCGCCGGGAGGGGGGCGGCGCAGAAGTTCTTGACGTCCATCCCCGACGCCTGGTCCAGCCCCGCCACCTCGGCCACCCCCTTGGCCAGGTTCCCCCCGCCCCGCTGGTAGCGGTCGCCCACCGCCTCCTCGCCGGAGCTGATGACGTAGTCGATCGATCCCGGATCGATGCCGTGGTCCTCGAGGAGGTGGAGCAGAGCCAGGGTGGCGGTGGCCTTGGCGGCCAGGTTCTCCAACAGCACCGGGGCGGTCAGGGAGTCGTCGGAGTCGTGGCCGGCCCGGACCGCGCCAGCGAGCTCCTCGCCACCGGGGCCGGTGTGGATCAGGGCCCTGCCGGACCGGCGCTGGGCCGACGCCGGCTCGACGTCGCCCCGTGCCTCGGCCACGCGGTTCAGGTGGAGGCGCTTGGCCAGGGGGTGGCCGGCCAGGGCGGCGGACGCCCGTTCGGCGACCTCCCCGGTGAGGGTCACCAGGTCGAAGCGGTCCACCGAAGCCAACAGCCCCAGCAGCTCCACCTCCTCCAGCAGCTCGCCGTCGGGGCCGAACCGGGCCCCGCCCCCGTCGGAGCCGGCGCACACCCAGGGCCGGGCCGGCAGGGCCCGGGGGTGGAGGGCGCCGAGGTAGGCCTGGTGGGGCGGGTAGGCCACCGCCTCTGCGAACGTCCGCAACCCGGCGAGGAACGGCCGGGCCAGCTCAGGCTCGGCCGCCAGCACCCGCTGGGGCTTGGAGCCGTGGCGGGCCAGACTGGGAGCGTGGGCCAGCACCTGGCTGGCGGCGGCGACCACGGGGACCGCGCTCATGTCAGGAGACCTCGAACACGGTTGGCTCCGACACCGGGGTCGACACCGCCTCCAGCGCCCGCAGGAGCAGGCGCCGCCGCCACGCCTGCTCCCGACGGGGGTCGAGCGAGGGGTCGCCGGTGGGGTAGGGGATGCCCCGGGTCGGCACCACCCTCGGCGCGCCCACCCGGCGGGCGATCGACACCAGGTTGCACAGCAGGGCGGTGGGGATGCCCGCCCTCTCCAGCTCCTTCGCCAGCGTTGACCCGCAACGCGTCCCCGTCCCTCACGTCGCGGTCAGGATGGCGGCCCGGGCACCCGAGCGGTGGAGGTCGGCGGCCCACTCCACGCCGAACCGCCGGGCGTCTCCCAGCGAGGTCCCGTTGCCGGCGGTGACCAGGTACTCGGGGTGGAGCCCGCCGATGGCCCCCTCGGCCTCCAGCTCCCGGGCCACGTCGAGAGGGAGGATGCGGTGGGGGTCCTCGTTGGCCCAGGTGGTGGAGAAGCCCCCGTGGACCGACTGGTACTCCTTTGGCGCCAGCGCGGTCCTGGCATCCAGCGGGTACCGGAGCCAGCGGGTGGCTCGGGCCGACTCCAACCGGTCGGGGTTGCCCTCGGGGACCAGGGCCCCCTCGGTCAGGAGGGCGACCACCGTGGTGGTGATGTCGTCGACCGGTGGGGCCGGGACCACCCGGTCGAAGCGGGGGAGGGGCACCTCGGTGGCCTCCCGGTCGCCGCCCAGGCGGGCCAGGGCCAGGTCGACGGCCCGCTCGGCCGCCCGGCGCTCGACCTGTGCCCCCCGCCGGGGGACCGAGCCGATGCGCCCGTCGTCGGCGGTGAGCGGGCTGCCTGTCGCCACCCGCCGGGTGGCGGAGGCCAGGTGCTCGAGCGAGGGGCCCATCTCCCGGGCGGCGGCGCCACTGCGCACGACCGGGGCGGCGCCGGCCTCCTCCAGGCCCGGGTTGTCGTCGTGCATGGCCGCCACCGCCGGGATGCCCCGGCGGGCCGCCGCCGCCGCCACCCGGGCGCAGGCCAGCCCGTACCGCCCGCTGGTGAAGGCGGGGCCGGCCACCACCAGGTCGGGCGAGGAGGCGGTGACCAGGGCGAGGATCTCGTCCAGGGCGGCGGGGTCGGCGGCGTGGTCGTCACCGCAGTAGACGGTGGCCACGATCTGGTGCTCGGGACCGAGGAGGGCCTGGAGGCGACGCCCGGGCCCCAGCGCCCCGTCCCGCCGGGACGGGCCGGTCCCGGCCGCCTCCTCTCCGCCGATCCCGGCGAAGAACTGGTTGAGGTAGTGCACGATCCTGGTCATGGTCGCACCCCGCATGTCAGCCGGCCCCAGCCCAGGGGGCTGAGCGAGCAGTACACCACCGCGGTGGGCACGTCCAGCTCGGCGGCGGCGGGGCAACCGGCCACGTCCATGGTGTCCCCGCCCAGGGCGCGAGCCACCGCCGGCAGCCTCAACCGCTCGTCGTAGTTGCCGGTGCTGATCATCGCCGAGGCCACGGTGGGGGCCACGACCAGCGAGGGCCCGGTGCCGGTGGGGCCGGCCATCTCCGCGAAGATGCCCACCGCCTCGATCCCCAGCCGCTCGAGCTCGTCCATCTTGAGGGCCACATCGGCATCGGCGTTGCCGCCCCCCTCCTTGGTGACCACGACGGCGTCGAAGCCGGCCGCCGCGCACAGGCGGGCGGAGTAGGCCGAGATGAAGGCCTTGCGGTCCTGGTCGACCGGCTCAGGGGCGATCACCACCCCGCCGAAGCGCAGGTCGGTGCCGTGGCGCCGCCGCAGCACCGCCACCACCGGGTGGTTCTGGTGCAGGTAGGTCGGGTTCTTCAGCGCGGGGTGACCGAACTGTCCGCTGACCACCGCTCCGTCGTCCAGCTCACCGGGGTCGATGAGGGTGGGAAGCGACGTGGCGAAGCTGCGGCCGTACACGAACACGTCCTTGAAGCTGCCCTGGGTCTGGAGGTTGGTGAGCGCCCCCACCCGGGGCAGGTCACCGGGCTGGGGCCCCTCCACGGCCACCAGCTCCTCGACGGCGTCGGGATCCGCCTCCAGCGCCGCCTCGGCCAGGCTGGCCGCCAGGGCCAGCACCCCTCGCCGCAGGGCCACGTCGACCTCCTCCCAGCTGGCTCCGGGGGTGGGCGTGAACTCCACGACGACGTTGTGGGTCGTGCCCAGCGGTGACAGCTCGGCGGCCGGCCCCGACAGGTCGACCAGGCCCTCCTGGGCCCGGGGGAGGAACCCGGCGGCGACCACGGCCGCGCCCCGCAGGACGTGGGTCACCCCCCGGCCCTGGACCTGGGGCGGGCCGAGGATCCCCGGGAAGATGCCGCCACCGCCCGGTCCCTTGGTGCGGGGCTCGACGGCGTCGAGGACCTTGACGATGCGGACAGGGTCACCCGGGGACGCCAGCGCCAGCCGGATCTCGCCGAGCGCGGGGTCGGCCAGGACGGCGCGGGCGTGGTCGGCCGAGACCGTCAGCACCCCGTCGCGGTACCCGGTCGACTGGCCGAAGGCGACCGCGTGGACCTCGTGGACCACCCGGGTAAGTCCGCCGCTCACGCTCCCCACTCGCCCCACTCCTCCCCGACGGGCTCGACATCGACCGACCACTCCTCCCGGCGGACGTCCCAGCGGTTGCCGACCCCGCACAGGGGACAGGCCACGACCAGACCGTCGCCACGACCCCCGAGGTCGTAGGCGAAGATGCCCGGGCAGCGCGTCGCCGTCTCGGTGGTGGCGGCGCAGCGCTGGGTGGGCACGGAGGACACGGTACGCCACGTCAGCCGTGGGGGTCGTTGGGGGCGGGTCCGGCCGACTCCAGCTCCCGCTCGACCTGCTCCCAGGTGAGGGGCCCACCGGGCGCCCGCCGGTCGAGGGGCACGCCCGGGTCGGAGTCATCACCGGTGAGGCGGCCGGCGAAGCGGAAGAAGAGCACGGTGATGATGGTCCACAGGTACAGCCCGCCCACGATCTTCATGACCAGCCCCGCCACCTGCTGGTCGGCGGCCACCGAGAGCCCGAAGACGCGGGGCACCACGTCGTAGGCGCGGTACACGACGCCGTCGGCGAAGGTCAGCCACCCGGCGGGGACCGTGGGGATGATGGACTGGAGGAACAGGTACCCCATCTGTCCGGGCAGGGAGAGGCGCAGCTCGGGGAGGGGCCCGGCCACTGGCAGCCACATGAGCAGGGCTGCCACCACCACGACCACGTGCACGCCGTAGTGCAGGGCCCCGTTGGCCACAGAGGCGTTGACCAGCACCGGCCAGTGGGTGAGAGCGACCACGGCGTTGAAGACCACTGTCGCCGGCACCGGCCGGGCCAGGCGGCGCAGCGCCCGGTAGCCGCGGCCCCCGCCCACCACCATGCGGGCCAGCCAGGTGGGTGTGGCCAGCAGTGCCAGCGCCGGCACGACCAGCGACAGCACCAGGTGCTGGACCATGTGGGCCCCGTACAGGTAGCCCTCGGCCAGGTCGTGGAGCGGCCAGGTGCTGGCCCCCAGCAGCAGCGCCAGGGCGGCCACGAACCAGGCCAGCTGGCCCCGGGTGACCACCACCTCGCCGGGGCGGTTGACCCGGGGCCCGATGCGGGTGACGGCGTACCAGTACCCGACGGCCAGCCCGGCGACCAGCACCCACACCTCGGGGTGGGGGTCGAAGCGCCAGGGGTCGGGGCGGACGACGGTGGCGGCGAGGGCAGGCACGGTCAGGCCGGGCGCGGTCACGCGAAGAACTGGAAGGTGGACAGGGCGACGATGTACACCGAGACGGCCAGCAGGAGACCGGTGACGAAGAGCCGGGTGAACAGGTTGCTGTCGAAGCGGAGGTGCATGAACCAGCCGGCGACGATGGCGAACTTGGCCACCATCATGACCAGCAGGACCGGGATGAGGAGACCCCCGATGGTCTGCTCGACGTAGAAGGTCACCACCTCGGCGGCGGTGATGACGCCCAGCACCAGCGCCACGCCGACGTACCTGCGGTCGCTGGGGTGGGCGCGCCCCGACCCGTGGACGGTCTCCTCGTGGGCGCGGGTCGCGCGCCCGGCGTCGGTGGGCGCCCTGGAGCTCACGGCAGGCCGCTCACGAGATCAGGTACACGACGGTGAAGATGACCACCCACACCACGTCGACGAAGTGCCAGTACAGCCCCACTATCTCGACCGTCTCCGACCGCTCGGTCGCCAGCCGTCCCCGCAGCGACATCACGAACAGGCTGACCAGCATGATCACCCCGATGGTCACGTGCACGCCGTGGAAGCCGGTGAGGGTGTAGAAGGCCGAGCTCTGCAGGTTGGTCGTGAAGCCCAACCCCTCGTGGAGGAAGGTGGTGAACTCGTACACCTGCCCCGCGACGAAGCTGGAGCCGAGCAGGGCGGTGGTCACCAGCCAGGTCCGGGTCCGGCGGTGGTCGCCCCGCTGGATGGCCGACAGCGACAGCACCATGGTGAGCGAGCTCATGAGGAGCACGAAGGAGCTCACCGAGGTGAAGGGGATGTCGTAGAGGGAGGCCACCGTCGGGCCGGCCATGTCCGCCACGTCCCGGGTGCGGTACAGCAGGAAGGTGGAGATCAGGCCTCCGAACAGCAGGCACTCCGAGCCGAGGAAGACCCACATCCCCAGCTTCTCGTTGGACAGCCCGGTGCTGGTGTGGTGGGTGTCGCCGGGACCGCGGTCGGCGGGGTGCTCGACCCGGTGGTCGGGGGCGGTGACGGTGGTCACGGGCGCTCCTCCCCCTCACCGGCGCCGGCCCCGACCGGCTCCGCCTCGGGCTCGGGCTCGGGGTGGACGTCGTCGTGGTCGCCGTGGCCGGCTCCGGGCTCGACCGACGGCTCCAGCCCCCACCCGTACACGCCGGCGACCAGCAGCAGCGCCCCCACCGCCGAGATCCAGAAGGTGAAGATGAGCCCGTAGGCGATGAGAGGCAGCCCGAGGGCGCCCACGATGGGCCAGTACGAGGGGGACGGCAGGTGGATCCCCGAGGAAGCCCCGTCGCCGCCGCCGCCCTGGCCCCCGTCGCCGCCCACCGCGGCCAGGTACCGCACCTCCTGGCGACGGGTGGGCGGCCCCCCGTCGCGGCTGTCGTACTTGCGGTGCCACCACTCGTCCAGGTGGGTGACGGTGGGCTCGACGTCGAAGTTGTGGACCGGCGGCGGCGAGGAGGTGGCCCACTCCAGGGTGCGGGCGTCCCAGGGGTCGGGGTCGGCGGTGCGGTTCGCCCGGGACCGCACCACGTTGAACACCCAGACCAGGAACGACACCGCGATGACGAAGGCGCCGATGGTGGAGAGGAGGTTCATCAGGTCCCACCCCATGCCCTCGGCGTAGGTGTAGGTGCGGCGGGGCTGTCCCTGGAGCCCGGCGATGTGCATGGGCCCGAAGGTCAGGTTGAAGCCCACGAACATCAGCCAGAAGTGCAGCTTGCCGACGCGCTCGTCCAGGAGGCGGCCGAAGACCTTGGGCCACCAGTAGTAGATGCCGGCGAAGATCCCGAACATGGACCCGCCGAAGAGCACGTAGTGGAAGTGGGCGACCACGAAGTAGGTGTCGGTCTGCTGGGTGTCGGCGGGGGCGACCGAGTGCATCACCCCCGACAGCCCGCCGATGGTGAACTGCGACACCAGGGCTACGGCGAAGAGCATGGCCGTGGTGAACTGCAGCTTCCCCTTCCAGAGGGTGCCGATCCAGTTGAAGATCTTCACCCCGGTGGGCACGGCGATGAACATGGTGGACAGCGAGAAGGCGGCCACCGACACCGGGCCCACCCCCGAGGCGAACATGTGGTGGGCCCACACCCCCCATCCCATGAACCCGATGGCCACACCGGAGAAGACCATGAAGGGGTAGCCGAAGAGGGGCTTGCGGGAGAACACGGGGATGACCTCGGAGACGATCCCGAAGGCGGGCAGCACGAGGATGTAGACCTCGGGGTGGCCGAAGATCCAGAACAGGTGCTGCCACAGCAGCGGGTCGGCCCCGGCCTCCACCACGAAGAAGTTCGCCCCGAACAGGCGGTCGAACATGAGCAGGAACAGGGCCACGGTGATGACGGGGATGGCGAACAGGAGCAGGAACTGGGCGACCAGGGCCATCCACACGAAGACGGGCATCCGCATCAGCGTCATGCCCGGGGCCCGCATGTTCAGCATGGTCACGATGAGGTTGGCCGCCCCGGCCAGGGAGGCGATCCCGGTGATCTGCAGTCCCAGCACCCAGAAGTCGATGCCGTGGCCGGGCGAGGCCGACAGCCCGGTCTGGGGGGCGTAGCCGAACCAGCCGCCGTCGGGGGCCCCCCCGAGCAGGAAGCTGGAGTAGAGGAAGAGGCCCCCGGCCAGGAAGACCCAGTAGCTGAAGGCGTTGAGCCGGGGGAAGGCCACGTCGCGGGCCCCGATCATGAGCGGGACCAGGTAGTTGGCGAACGCCGCCAGCATGGGCATGATCACCAGGAACACCATGGTGGTGCCGTGCATGGTGAAGAGCTGGTTGTACTCCTCGGCGCTCAGCACCTGGGCGTTGGGCTGGGCCAGCTGGACCCGGATGAGCAGTGCCTCCAGGCCCCCGATGGCGAAGAACGCCATGGCGGTGACCCCGTACATGATCCCGATCTTCTTGTGGTCGACGGTGGTGAGCCACGACCGCCACCCGGTGCCGGCGGGGCGGGTGAACGCGCCGAGGGGCCGGCGAGGCTCGGGCTCGGCGCCGGTGGTCAGTTCCCGGGGGCGTTCTTCGGTGAGGGCCATGGGTTCTCCGTCAGTCTGTCAGTCGAGGGTCCGGAGGTACGCGTACAGCTTGTCGATGTCCTCCTCGGTCAGCTCGCCGATGACCATGAGCGAGCCCGGCTTGCGCTGGGGGTCCCGCAGCCATGCCTCCATCTCGTTGCGGTCGTTGAGGTCGTAGGTGCACCCGGCGAAGCAGTCCCGGGCGAACAGATGGGTCAGGTTGGGGGCGGGTGGCGCGTCGGGGGCCACCTCCTCGTACGAGCCGTCGACCTGGTGGCAGCCGGCGCAGCCCCGCTGGGCGAACAGGGCGAAGCCCTCGGCGGCCGGTCCGGAATCGGGTGGGACCGGGTCCTGCTGCATGTCGCCCACCCACCCCTCCCACCCTGCCGCGTCGTGGGCGACCACCTTGATGCGCATGTTGGCGTGGGAGGTCCCGCAGTACTCGGCGCACTGCCCGGAGTAGACCCCGGGCCGGTCGGCCTCCAACGACCAGGTCTGCACCCTGCCGGGCACCACGTCCCGCTTGCCGTTGAGGCGGGGGACCCAGAAGGAGTGGATGACGTCGTTGGACCGCAGCTCCAGGGAGACGGGCCGGCCGGCGGGGACGTGCAGCTCGTTGGCGGTGACGATGCCCCCGCCGGGGACCAGGGGCTGGTCGGGGTAGGTGAAGCCCCACCAGTACTTCTGGCCCTCCACCTTCACCTCCAAGGCGTCGTCGGGCTGCTCGCTGAGGGCGAAGATGGTGGGCACGGTGAACACCGCGATCACCGCCAGGATCAGGGCGGGGAGGACCGTCCACCCCACCTCCAGACGGATGTTGCCGTGGAGCTGGGGCGGGTCCTCGGCACGGTCGGCGTCCCCGTCCCGGCGGCGGAACCTCACCACCGCGTAGACGATGATCCCCTCGACCAGCACGAAGACCACCACCGCCACCCAGAACACCGGTATGAACAGGTTGTCGATGGTGCGGGCCGAGGGCCCGGCCGGGTCGAGGGTGTCCTGGGGGGCGTCGGACGCGCAGGCGGCGAGCAGCAGCGCCAGCCCCATGGGCGAGGCGGCCCGGGCCAGAAGAGCCAGCCGGCGCCTCATGGGCGCACTCTGGCCCATGGTGGTGGCGCCTGCCAAGTCAGCCCCCCTCGACCACGAGGGTCCCCATCATGGTGGCGGGGTGGACGTCGCACACGTAGGTGTAGCGGCCGGCCTGGTCGACGGTGACCTCGACGGAGGCGGTGGCCACCCCGGTGATGATCTCGGTGGGTGCCACCCCCTCGATGCCCTGGATGTCGAGGTTGTGGGGGGTGCCCTGGTCGTTGTTCTCGAAGACGATCCTGACCGTCTCCCCGGCCGGGATGGTGATCTCGTCGACATCGAAGTCCTGGTCGCTGGAGGCGGCGACCACCACCTCCGGGGCCACCCCGGCGCCCTCGGTCCCCTCCTCGTGCTCGGCGACCTCGCGCTCGCCTGCCACGGCGGCCACGACCCCCCCGCCGAGGAGGGCCAGGGCTCCGAGCACTGCGACCGCGGCCACCACCGAGGAGCTGAGGTGGGGCCGGGTGGCGAGGACGGAGGCTACGAAGAGGATGGCCGAGGCCACCGCGATGGCCGTGACGGTCGAGCCGGCCTGGGGCAGCGCCAGGAGCACCCGGGAGAACGCCAGCACCACCCCGGCCACGCCGATGGCGGCCAGGGCGGGGATCTCGACGGGGAACATCACCCGGTTGCGGAGCTGGCGGTTGGTGGCGGGGTCGGGTGTGGCCCGCTCCGCCCAGCCCTGGACCATCCACTCCGCCAGCACGGCTCCGAGGACGGCCAGGCCCACGTAGAACAGAGCACCCCCAGCGGCCAGGCCCACCACGACCACCCCCGCACCAAGGGCGCCCAGGGCGGGCCAGCCGGTGGGGAGGGCGGCCGGGGCGGCGACCCGCGGGGCGGCGACCCGCAGGGCGGCCTCGCCCTGAGCCTCGCCCTCCGCTTCGCCCTCCGCCTCGCCCTCCTGGCCCGCCCCGTCCTGGCCCGCCTGGTCGGCGGAGGGCCCTGGCGGTGGGACCGGCACGTCCCCGTCCCGGAGCACCACCATGGTGAGGCCGGGGACCAGGGCGGCGAGCGCGGCGAAGAGCAGGATCAGGGTGCCGAGCTCCTCACCCCCGCTGGCCAGGTAAACCACCGCCCCGGCCACGCCCAGCCCGCTGACCGCGAACCAGAACCGGCCGCCGGCGGTGATCACGGCCCCCCCTCGAGGAACCACAGCGACCACCAGATGACCGCCCCGACGCCGGCGGTGAAGTGCCAGAAGGCCGTGGCCGCGGTCACCAGGGCGGTGTCCTTCGGCGAGAGCTGACCTCCCAGGGCTCGGAAGCCCATGACCACGAACAGGAGCTCGGCGGCGACCACTGCCAACAGGTGGGTCACGGTGACCGCGTACACGGTGGTGGCGTAGTCGCTCCCCCCCGCCGCCAGCCCGAGTCGGCCCCACACGAACGACATGGCGTTGACGAAGGCCAGGCCCAGCAGGAGGGTGAGTCCGATGGCCACGTACATGCTGCGCCGGTCGTCGACCTTGATGGCCGACACCGACCACTGGGCGGTCACCGACGACATCAGCAGGGTGAGGTAGCCAACGGCCAGGGCCACGTTGGGGAGGTCGACGTCGTCGGGCGGCCACGCCTCCCCCGCGGCCTGGGCTGCGGCTCGGGCGCCGAAGTACACCGCCAGGAGCCCGCCGAAGAGCATCACACCGGCGGTGACGACCAGGAGGGTCCCCACCACCAGGTGGGAGCCGGTCCGGGCTTCTGGTGCCGGGCCCAGGGCCGGTCGGGTGCCGGCGGCAACGACCTCGCTCATCGACCGCCCTCGGCCGGGGCCTCGTCGACCGGTTCCCCCCCGGCACCGGGAGCCGGGCCCGGTCGCACCACGGGCAGGGCAGCGAAGTTGCGGACGGGTGGGGGAGAGCTCGTCGACCACTCCAGGGCGTGGCCCCCCCAGGGGTCGTCGGTCACCGGCGCGCCGCGGTGGCGGGCGACCGCGCTCCCGAGCGCGCCCACCGCGACCACCAACCCCACCCCGACCAGGAGGCCACCCAGGGCGCCCAGGGCGCTCGCGGTGGCGGCGAGCCCGCCGCCGGCGTCGGCGGACCCGAGCGGCAGGCCCTCGAACAGGCCGTTGACCAGGTCGGGTGCGGCCAGCAGGGCGGCACCAGGGAACACCAGGGCGAAGGCGGCCGTCCCCGCCGGCTCGGCCAGCTGGACGCCCCAGATCTTGGGGGCCCAGTACCACAGGGCGGCCAGGGCGGCCAGGAGGGCGCCGCCGCCGAGGGTGAGGTGGACCTGGGCCGCCCCCCACACCGTCCCCCCCAGATCGAGGAACGGCAGCACCGCCAGGGCGCCGGCCAGGGCACCCAGGAGCAGGTGGACGGCGGCGCCCAGGCCCAGGAGGAGGGCGGGGTCGCGGGTCCGCCGGCCCCGGCGGGCGGTGCCGGCGAGGAGGCCCAGCAGGGCCAGGGCGGGTACGGCCGCGGCCAACCCCATGCCCACGTACAACAGGTCGTCGAGCGCGTCCTCCGCCTGGGCGTAGGCGCCGAAGCCCAGCACGCCCGCGCCGGCCAGGACCCCGATGCCGGCCCGGTGGTCGCGGAGGCGGCGGGCGGCGACCACCGGGACCACCTCGAGGGCGACGCCGGCGGCGGGGACGGCCAGCAGGTACACCTGGGGGACCGACCAGAACCAGGCGATGTCGGGCCAGGCGACGGCGTCCCCGCCGAAGTGGTGACGGATGTACAGCTCGATGAGCCGGGCGACCAGCACCGGAGCGGTGAGGAGGGTGAGCCCGCCGCCCACCAGCAGGGACCAGGTGAACAGCGGCGCCCGGTCCAGGGTGAGACCCGGCGCCCGCAGGGTGATGATGGTGGTGAGGATGCTCACCAGGGCCAGGACCGTGGCCAGGTTGAGGGCGATCAGGCTCAGCAGGTAGAGATCGACCCCGACCGCGCTGCCGCCCCCCGGCCCGCCGTTGGCGGCGTAGGCGGCCAGCAGCAGGCCGCCGGCCACGACGTAGGTCCAGTAGGCGGTGGCCGAGCCCCGGGGGAAGGCGATCGCCGGCGCGCCGACCTGGAGGGGGACCAGGTAGGTGGCCAGGCCGAGGAAGAAGGGGACCAGGAACAACAGGACCGCGACCTCGCCGTGGAGGGTGTACACCTGGCCGAAGGTCGAGTCTCCGAGCAGGATGTAGCCGGCGCCGATGCGCTCGACGCCCACCGCCCCGCCGAGGACGCCCCCCACCACGAGGAAGGTCAGGGCGGTGGCCAGGTACAGACGACCCACCCGCTTGTGGTCGGAGGTGGTCAGCCACCCGGCCAGGCCGCTCGGCTCGGTGCCGGGGTCGGGCTCGGTGGTGACCCCGGCCGGGGCGGGTGCGCCCGGTCGGGTCTGGGTCATCGACATCGGTGGCTCCTCAGATCCCGGTGCGCACGAGCTGGTCGAGCGCCATGGCCAGGAAGAGCAGGCCCAGGTACGAGATGGACCAGGTGAACACGCGCATGGCCACGGCCGGCGACTCGGTCCGCACGAGCTGCACGGCGTGCCACGTGAAGACGCCGCCGAGGGCGGAGGCGGCGACCAGGTACAGGGTGCCCATGCCGGCGACCGGGTAGAGGGCGAGGGTCAGGGCCCAGAGCAGGACGGTGTAGCCGAGGATGCGCACGGCGGTGACCCGCAGGCCGGCCACGGCTGGCAGCATGGGGATCCCGGCGGCGGCGTAGTCGGCCCGGTACCGCACGGCCAGGGCCCAGAAGTGGGGCGGCGTCCACAAGAAGATGATGCCGAAGAGCACCAGGGGCGCCCAATCCAGCGAGCCCCGGACCGCCGCCCAGCCCACCAGCACCGGCACCGCCCCGGCCGCCCCGCCGATCACGATGTTGGCGGTGCTGGTGCGCTTCAGCCACACCGTGTAGACCCCGATGTAGAAGGCGGTGGCGCCCAGGGCCAGCAGGGCGCTGAGCGGGTTGACCGTCCTCCACAGCAGGGCGAAGGCGGCGACCTCGAGGGCCAGGGCGAAGACCAGGGCCCGGGACGGGGTGACGGTGCCTGTGACCAGGGGCCGGTCCCGGGTGCGGGCCATGACCGCGTCGATGTCCCGATCGAGGTAGCAGTTGATGGCGTTGGCCCCCCCGGCGGCCAGGGCTCCGCCCACCAGGGTGGCGACCACCAGTCCCCCCGCCGGGAGCCCCCCGGCGGCCAGGACCATGGTGGGCACCGTGGTCACCAGGAGCAGCTCGACGATCCGCGGCTTGGTCAGGGCCAGGTAGGCACGGAGCTGCCCGGCCACGGTGGGGCGGGCCAGCGACAGCACGCCCCGCAGCCTATGGCCAGCCGATGCCGCCGGGCCAAAGCGGCCACCGCCGTCCCCGAACCGCCGGTCCCCCGCCCCGGCCCCGGTCCCCCCGCCCCGGCCCCGGTCTCCGGCCCCCCCGTCCCGCTCCGGTCCCCCGTGC
>JBOGHU010000070.1:0-2658 GCA_050742255.1 Acidimicrobiales bacterium | reverse complement strand
GGCCAGGGCCACGGCGGCCACGATCGGGTCGCGCCCGGCCGCCCACCCGGCCCAGCCCCCGGGGGCGGTGAGCGGCGGTGGCGCCAGGGCGCCGCCGACACCGTGCAGGGCGGCGGTGGCGCCCACCAGGGCGACGGCCCAGGCGACCACGGCCCAGGGCGGTGGCCGGGCCTCGGGTGCCGGCCAGGTCGGGACGGGAACGACCCCCGAAGGTGCTCTTCGCATCATCTGGCTGCATCCTATCTCATGAGATCACCTCCTGGTACCTGCCCCGTGCGGCGCCGATCCCGGGGAGGTAGGTTGAGGGCCCGTGAGGCGACTGCGGGACGTCGTGCTGGTGGTGCTGGCGGGAGGCACGGTCACCGCCATGGCGGTGGCCCTTCTCGTGCCCCAGATCCGCACCGTGCTCACCGCCGGCGAGGCGGCGCCCCTCGAGGCGATCGACCTCGATCCCCTTCCGCAGCGTTCGGTCGTGCTGGCGGCCGACGGCAGCCTGCTGGCGGTGCTCTACCGGGAGGAGAACCGCGAGTCGGTGCCCCTGTCCCAGGTGCCCCAGCCGGTGATCGACACCGTTCTGGCCGTCGAGGACCAGAGCTTCTACAGCCACGGCGGCCTCGACGTGCGGGCCGCCACCCGGGCCCTGTTCACCAACGTCGCCGCCGGGGACGTGCGCCAGGGAGGGTCCACCCTGACCCAGCAGGTGGTCAAGAACACTCTGCTCTCGCCCCGGCAGGACCTCCAGCGCAAGAGCAGGGAGGCGGTGCTGGCCCTGCGGCTGGAGGAGGAGATGACAAAGGACCAGATCCTCGAGCGGTACCTCAACACGGTGTACTTCGGCAACGGCGCCTACGGGGTGCAGGCGGCGGCGGAGACCTACTTCGGCGTCGGCGCCGCCGACCTCGACCAGGGCCAGGCCGCCTTCCTGGCCGGCCTCATCCGCAACCCCGTCGGGTACGACCCGTTCCTGTACCCCGACCTGGCCCGGGAGCGGCGGGACCAGGTGGTCGACCGCCTGCTCGGCGTGGGCCAGCTCGACCAGCTCGGCGCGGACCGCATCCGCAGCACGCCCATCCCAACCGGGCGGGCGTCGACCCCACCCCGGCCCAAGGACTACTTCGTGGAGGAGGTGACCCGCCTCCTGCTGGCCGACCCCCGGCTGGGCGAGACCCAGTCCGACCGCTACAACGCCATCTTCAGGGGCGGGCTCATGATCAAGACCACCCTGGACCCCCGTCTCCAGGGCCTGGCCGAGGAGGCGGTGGCGTCCACCCTGCCCGACACGGCCGGCCAGTTCAGCGCCGCCGTCGTCACCGTCGAGCCCGGCACCGGAGCGGTGCGGGCCATGGTGGGGGGCCCCGGCTTCGAGCAGGCCAAGTACAACATCGCCACCCAGGGCACGGGCCGCCAGCCCGGCTCCTCGTTCAAGCCCTACGTCCTGGCGACCGCCCTCGAGCAGGGCCTCTCCCCGAACGACACCATCAACGGCTCGGGGCCCTGCCGGCTGGAGACCCCCCTGCTCGACAAGCCCTACGAGGTGGACAACTACGAGGGCTCCCGGGGCGGGGTCATGAGCGTGGCCAGCGCCACCCAGAGCTCGGTGAACTGCGCCTACGCCCGCCTGGGGCTGATCGTGGGCCCGGACCAGGTGGCCCAGACGGCGAAGCGGATGGGCATCACCACCCCCCTGCCCCCCCTTCCCTCCATCGCCCTGGGGGCCTTGGAGGTCCTGCCCATCGACATGGCCGGCGCCTTCGCCACCTTCGCCTCCGACGGCGTGCACTTCGACCCGTACCTGGTGGAGGAGGTCCTCGACCAGGACGGGGAGCTCGTCCTCGAGGGCAGGGCCAAGGGGCGGCGGGCCATCTCCGAGCGCACCGCCCGCCTCGCCACCGAGGTCCTGGAAGGGGTGGTGAAGGCCGGTACCGGCACCCGCGCCCGCCTGCCCGGGCGGCCGGTGGCGGGCAAGACCGGCACCACCCAGAGCTACGCCGACGCGTGGTTCGTGGGCTTCGCCCCCCAGCTGTCCACCGCGGTGTGGATGGGGTCCCCGAGGGGACGGGTCCCCATGACGAAAGTGGGCGGCACCCGCAGGGTGTCGGGGGGCTCGTACCCGGCTCGGATCTGGCGGGCGTTCATGGAACCGGCCCTGGCCGACCTGCCCGTGGTGGACTTCGCACCTGCGCCGGCGGCAGGTGCGGGCACCTACCTGAGCCTTCCGGGCGAGCCGCTGCCCACGCCGCCCACCGAGCCCGAGGTGCAGCCGGTCATCCCCGACACGACGGCGCCCCAGGGGACGGCCCCGACCACGGCCCCGACCCGCACCTCGCTGCTGCCCCGCATCATAATTCGGCACCAGCGGCCCCGGCCCACCACCACGACCACCACCCCGACCACCGAGCCGCCGCCGCCCACCACCACCACCACCACCACCGAGCCGCCGCCCACCACCACGACGTCGATCTCCGCGATCTCCGGGCTGCCGTGACCACGGCCGGCCTCGACCGTGGCTGACCCGGTCCTCGAGGCGATTCTCGAGGTCCAGGGCCACGACCTGGCCACCGACCGGCTCCGACACCAGCTCCGAACCCTGCCGGCGCGCGCCGAGCTGGCCCGGCGCGAGGGGGAGCTGGCGGCGGTGGAGGCGGCGCTGGCCGGCGC
>JBOGHU010000069.1:0-14397 GCA_050742255.1 Acidimicrobiales bacterium | reverse complement strand
CCCCTCCGGCGCGGGGGCCGGCAGCGGCGCCCCCGCTCCCTGGCGCCGGTCCGAGTCGCCTCGGGCCGGCGCCGCCCCGCCGGCCACCGCCCGGACGACCCCGGCGCCGGCGTCCTCCGCCTCGCCCTCGGCCTCGATCTCCTCGATGGGCTGGCCCAGCACGTAGGTGCGCCACAGGTGCCCGGCGAGGATCTTCAGGGCGGCGGCGACGGGGACGGCCAGGGCCAGGCCGAAGAACCCGCCAAGGGTCCCACCGGCCAGGAGGGCCAGGATCACCGCCGCGGGGTGGAGCTTGACGGCCCGCTGCATCACCAGGGGGCTGATGAAGTGGTTGTCCACCTGCTGGGCCCCGGCCATGATGGCGCCCACCCACAGGGCGGTGCTCACGTCGCGGGTGGTGAGGGCGATGATCACGCCCGGCACCGCACCCACCCAGGGGCCGATGAGGGGGATGATGTTGAACAGGCCGGCGATCATCCCGATGATCAGCCAGAAGGGGAGATCGATGATGGCCAGGCCTATCGAGACGATGACCCCCACCACCAGGGCGACCATGAGCTGGCCCCGGAAGAAGCCGCCTATGGCCCGGTTGAGCCGGCGGCCCACGACCTGGACCTCTCGGCGGGAGCGCTCGGGCACCAGCTCCATCGCCACCACGCCGAGCCTGGGCACGTCGACGAGGAGGTAGAAGGCGATGATGGGCGCCAGGAGGAAGATGAGCGCCACGTGGAACACCCGGCCGCCGATGTCGACCACGGTGCCCACGTTGTCCGAGAGGCTCGCGTCGCCGCCTCCCACCTCGCTCTGGATCTCGCCCACGCTCGGGAACTGGATGAGCCAGTTCTCGGAGCGCTCGGCCAGAGCGTTGACCCACTGCTCGGCGTTGGCCCGGACCTCGGGCAGCTCGTTCGAGAGCTCGTCGGCCTGGTCGACGGCGAGGGGCACGACGAACATCACCGCCAGCCCCACCACCACGAAGACCGCCAGGTAGCTCAAAGCCGCCCCCACCACCCGGGGGACGCCGCGGCGAGCCAGGGCGCTGACCCCGGGGTTGAGCAGGAACACGATCGCTCCGCCCAGGATGAGGGGGAGCCACACCACCCGCACGACCCACGCCAGGGCGACGACGACAGCGAGCAGGGCGACCAGCCCCACCACGGCCCACGCCACCTGTCCGGCCCGGCGGATGCGCTCGCTCATCCGGCCAGGCTACGCCCACCGGTGAGCCGCCCGCTCACCGCCAGCCCAGGTGGGACCTGACCACCTCCTCGACGCAGCCCACGGTGTCGCGCAGAGACCGGGCCCGGCCGAAGCGCTCGACCAGCGACACCACCTCGATGCCGGTCGCCGACGCCTGCGCCTCGACGACCTCGCCCACCACGGCCAGGACCGGTACGCCCGCCTCCGCCGCCAGCGCCGCCACCCCGCCCACCACCTTGCCGTCGAAGGAGGCCCGGTCGAGGAAGCCCTCGCCGGTCACGACCAGGTCGGCACCCTCCAGGCGGCCGGCGAGATCGACCTCGTCGGCCACCATCTCGAAGCCGGGGACCAGCTCGGCACCCACGGCGGCGGCCAGGCCCCCGGCCAGGCCCCCGGCTGCGCCCGACCCCTCCAGCTCGGTGACGTCGACGCCGTAGGTCTCGGCGTAGACCTGGGCCAGGCGCTCCAGCCGCCGGCGCAGCAGCTCCACCTGGGCGGCGGTGGCCCCCTTCTGGGGCGCGAACAACGGGGCGGCGTCGGTGAACCTGGTTCGCACGTCGCAGGCCACGACCAGCTCCACGCCCCGCAGCCGGCTGACCGGCTCGAGGGCGCGGATGGCGCCCAGCCCGCCGTCGGTCGACGCCGAGCCGCCCACGCCCACCAGCACCCGGCGGCACCCGGCGTCGAGGGCGGCGGCGATGAGCTCGCCTGTGCCGTAGGTGTTGGCGGCCATGGCGTCGTTGCCCTCGGCCCCCCCGACCAGGTCCAGGCCCGAGGCCAGGGCCATCTCCACCACCGCCACCTCGTCCACCGAGCGCCAGGGCGCCGACACGGGGTCCCCGAGGGGGCCGGCCACGGTGACGACCCGGTTCCCCCCCCCGAGGGCCTCGAGGGTGCCCTCGCCCCCGTCGGCGACGGGGACCGGGTCACAGGTCGCGCCCGCAGCCCGCGCCGCCCGGTCGATGGCAGCGGCGACGGCGGCCGCCGAGGCCGTGCCCCTGAAGGTGTCGGGTGCGGCGACCACGTGCACCCCGACATGGTGCCCCCGCCACCGGCCCGGGCGCCACGGCACCGTGGCCGGTCCTCCGAGCGGCACTACGGTGTCGTGATGGCCGATCGCCCCGTCGCCGACGACGCTCGCCCGGTGGTGATCGTCTCCAACCGGGGACCCGTCTCGTTCGCCTTCGACGACCGGGGCGAGCTCGTCTCCCGGCGGGGTGGCGGGGGACTGGTGACGGCGCTGGGCCCGGCCGTGGCCGGGACCGGCGCCCTCTGGATTGCCGCTGCGCTGTCGGAGGCCGACCGGGAGGCGGCCAGGCGGGGGGTGGAGGAGGCCCGGGGGTACCGGTTGCGCTCGCTGGTGATCGATCCCGACTCCTACCGGGCGTACTACGACGTCATCTCCAACCAGACCCTGTGGTTCCTGCACCACCACCTCTTCGACGCGCCCCGCCAACCCCGGTTCGACGAGCACTGGCGCGCCGCCTGGCACGCCTACCGCCAGGTCAACGCCACCTTCGCCCGGGCCGTGACCGAGAGCGCCCCCGAGGGGGCGACGGTGCTGGTCCAGGACTACCACCTCTCCCTGCTGGCCCCCGAGCTGGCGGCCGAGCGCCCCGACCTTCGGCCTGTCCACTTCAACCACACGCCCTTCTGCTCGCCCGACGTGCTCCGGATGCTCCCCGCCGCCGTGGCCACCGAGCTGCTGGAGGGGTTGGCCGCCCACGTGGCGTGCGGGTTCCACGCCGAGCGGTGGGCCCTGGCCTTCGAGGCGTGCTGCCGCCAGGTCCTGGGCGGGGCCCCGCCCACCTTCGTCTCCCCCGGCGCCGCCGACGCCGAGGGGGTCGCCGAGGTGGCCCGCTCACCCGAGTGCGCCGCCGCCCTGGCCGACCTGGAGGGCCGCGTGGGTGGTCGCCGGCTCATCGTCCGGGTCGACCGCATCGAGCTTTCCAAGAACCTGCTGCGGGGCTTCCACGCCTTCGACCACCTCCTCGGGTCCCGGCCCGAGTGGCGGCGCCGTGTGGTCTTCGGCGCCTTCGTCTACCCGTCCCGGGCCACCCTGCCCGCCTACCAGGCCTACCGCCAGGAGGTGGAGGGCATCGTCGCCCGGATCAACCAGACCTGGGGCACGGACGACTGGACCCCGATCCTCTACGACGTCGCCGACGACTTCCCCAGCTCGGTGGCCGCCCTGCGACGCTTCGACGTGCTCCTCGTCAACCCCCTGCGCGACGGGCTGAACCTGGTCGCCAAGGAGGGGATGCTGGTCAACCAGCGGGACGGCGTCCTGGCGCTCAGCCGGGAGTCGGGCGTGTGGGGCGAGCTGGGTCAGGCCGCCCTCGAGCTCAACCCCTACGACGTGGCCGAGACGGCCGAGGTGCTCCACGCCGCCCTGGCCATGGACGCCGCCGCCCGGCGGCGGCACGCCGACGAGCTCCGGCGCCGGGCCGCCGCCCGCACCCCCCGGGACTGGCTCGGCGACCAGCTCCGGGCCGGGGCGACGGTCACGGCCTCCTCCCGGGGCCGGCCAGCCGGCTGAGGAGGGCCAGCGCCCCCTCGGGGCCGTCGACGACCACGTCGGCCCGCCCGATCAGCTCGGGGGGGGCCTCGGGGCCACGGACCGCGACCCGCACCACGTGGGCGCCGGTCGCGGCCAGCCGGTCCAGGGCGCCGAACGCGGCCAGGTCGCCGACGTCGTCGCCGAAGAAGCACGCCGCCGCCGCCCCGGCCGCCGCCCTCGCCACCACGGTGCCCTTATCGGTCTCGACCGGGGGGGCCAGCTCCACCGACGACTTGGCCGGTCGCACCACCAGGCCGGTCCGGGCGGCGGCGTCCTCGGCCCAGGCCCGCAACGGGGACTCCTGGTCGGGGGCGGCGCGGTGGTGGAGGACCAGGGACAGGCCCTTGTCCTCGACCACCGAGCCCAGCTCCGCCACCGCCTCCCGCGTCGTCTCGGCCACCACCGCTCGCCACCGCTCGCCCGCGGGCGAGACGACCAGCTGGCCGCGGTCGAAGACCTCCAGGCCGTACAGCCCCGCCAGCCACAGGCCCTCACCGAGCCGGTCGACGAGGTAGGAGACCGGCCGACCCGACACCACGCCCACCACCGCGAAGCGCCGGGCCAGGCGGGCCAGCACCTCGGGCACGCCAGGCAGGGGGGCGGCGGTGGCGGGGTCGACCACGATGGGGGCCAGGGTCCCGTCGAAGTCGGTGAGGACAGCCGCCCGCCGGGGCGCGACCAAGAACGGCTGGAACACGCCGTCGTCCACTGCCGGCGACGCTAGCCTCCCCGGTCGTGCCCAGGCCCACGCCCCGCCGGACCCTGGCCATGGCGCTCGGGGTCCTGGTGGCGCTGGTCGCCGGCGCGTGCAGGACGGGCACGGTGCTGGTGACGTTCCGGCCAGAGGTGGGTGCCACCTACCGCTACGGGGTGTCCGTGCGCTCCGAGACCACGGTGAGGATCGGCCGCAACCCGCCGGAGACGCGCCAGCTGGAGGTGAAGCTCAACGCCGAGCACACCGTGCTGGAGGCCAGCGACGAGGGGGTACGGGTGGAGGTGGTGCTCTCGGAGCCGGGGACCGACGACCGCACCTTCGTCGTGGTCTTCGATCGGGCCGCCCAGCTGGAGGCCATCGAGGGCATGCCTGATGACACGACCGGCACCATCGGCATCCCCGAGATCTTCCCGGCGGCGGCAGGTGCCCCGCCCCCCCAGCCGCTCGGCCCCGGCGCCCGCTGGGCCATCGACGACGAGGTCACCCTCCCAGGCGCCGACCCCGGCGCCCGCCTGGTCGGTACCGGCCGGCTGGTGGGGCTGGGGGTGGTCGACGGCGAGGACGTGGCCCGCATCCGGTCCTCTGCCCGACTCCCGGCCTCCACGCTGCTCCCGCTGCCACGGGGCGACCTGCGCTTCGACGGGTCCCAGACCACCAGGTACCGGTCCACCGTCGACCTCGACGACGGGGCGGTGCGGGAGGCGTACTCGACCACCGTCGGTAGCTTCCGGCTGGAGCTGGGCCCGCCCCCCGGCCAGACGGGGGCGCCGGTGGCGGGGTCGCTGGAGGTCCGGGTGGAGTCCGAGACCGAGCGGCTGGGCTGATCGGCGGGGACCTTCGGACCGTTCGCCGGCCCTGAGCCGGCAAGCCGCCCAAGGAGCAGGGGGTGGGTCAGCCCTGGGCCAGGTCCTTGCCCAGGACGATGACCACGTTGGCCCCCCGCAGGTCGCCGACGGGCGTGGGGTCGGGGAGCGGGGCCACCTCGGGGGCCGGCGTCAAGAGGGCGGCCACCGCGGCGGCGTCGGGCTCGAAGCCGGGGGCGAAGTACACCGCCGAGGTCTCGAGGTCGCTCACGGTGGCGTTGGCCGGCTCGGCGGTGGCGTACCCGGCCTCCTTGACCGTCGTGGTGAAGCGCCCGGCGGCGCCGCTCACCCCCGAGCCGTTGGCGACCAGCACCGTCACCTGGGCGGGGTCCTTGGGCTCCGACGGCGCGGTGGTCGTGGTCCGGTCCAAGGGCTCGGTGGTCGTCGGGGCCTCCCCGTCCGCCGCGCCCCTGTCGGCAGGGCGGAAGGGGGCGGTGTCGGTGGCCCGGAGCAGCACCACCCCGAGCACGACGGCGGCGATGATGAGGGCCACGCCGCGGCCCATGGTCCCGCCGCCGGGCGCTCCGTGGGTGGGGTCGTCGGTTACGGGCCCGCTCGGTCTCACCGGGCCGGCCGACCCCCCGCCGACCGCCCCTCGAACCGGGCCCGGCGGCGATGCTCGCGGAAGCGACGGAGACGACGGACGACGAGAGGGTCGTAGTCGAGGGCCTCCGATTGATCGAGCAGGGCGTTGAGCAGCTCGTAGTAGCGCGTCGCCGAGAGGTCCAGCCGCCGGCGGACAGCCAGCTCCTTGGGACCCGGGACGCGCCACCAGCTGCGCTCGAAGTCCAGTATCGCCCTGTCGCGATCGGACAGTGTCATCGACGAAAGCCTGACCTCGCGGGCCCCCCGATGCAAGGACCCTCCGCTGGTGGCCGCCGCCGCGGCACGAGCCCCCTTGCCGGGAGACAGACCGAGGCCGGCGTTACGCTTGACCGCACCGCCCGAGTAGCTCAGCCGGCCAGAGCAGGCGCCTTGTAAGCGCCAGGTCGTGGGTTCGAGTCCCACCTCGGGCTCCCGCCGTGTGGGAGCGGCCCTGCCCGGTGGGTAGGACACCACCGTGACCAGGGTCGCTGCCATCGCGGGGGCACCGGTGTGGTCCGAGGGACGGCGGTAGTGGAGCGGATCGGGGGGATCCCCCAGGCGGGGGTGGGTCCGGTGGAGCTGGTCCGCCTGACGGACCGGCCCGGCCCCTTCGCCACCGTCTACCTCGCCACCGAACCTGAGGTGGAGAACGCCGCCCACCGCTCCCTTCGCGCCTGGAAGGCGGTGCGCGCCGCTCTGGCCGAGGCGGGTTGCCCGGACGCGGTCCTGGAGCGGATCGAGCCTCTGGTCCCCGAAGCCCACACCCACGGCCGGTGCCTGGCCGTGGTGGCCAGCGAGGAGGGCAACCTGGTGGTGAGCCACGAGCACCGGCCGCCACCACGTGACCTCGGGCGCTGGGCGCCCCTGCCCTCCCTCGGCCCGCTGCTGGGCGGGCACCAGGCGTCACCACCCCATGTGGTGGTGCTGGTCGACCGGGTGGGAGCCGATCTGGTCGCTGTGCGCCGAGGGCGGTCCGACCTGCACCGGGAGGCGGGTGGTGGCACCGACCCGATCCGCCAGGTGGGGGCCGGGGGGTGGTCTCAGCGTCGCTACCAGCAGCGGGCGGAGAACACCTGGGAGCACAACGCCGACGACGTGGCGGCCGAGCTGGCGGCCCTGGTCAGGGGGGTCAGGGCCCGGGTGGTGGTCGTGGCCGGCGATCCCCGGGCCCGCCAGCTGCTCCGGGAGGCCCTGCCCGCAGCGGTCCTGCGGATCCTGGTGGAGATCGAGGGTGGTCGCGGCGCCGACGGGTCAGCCACGGCCGTCCTCGATCGGGTCCGAGACGTGGTCGCCGGCGCCGTGGCCGACGACACGGCCGCCCTGGTCGCCACCTTCGAGCAGGGGCGCGGCCCGCGGGACCGGGCCGTCGAGGGGCCGGCGGCGACCGTGGCCGCGCTGGCCCGGGCCCAGGCCGAGACGGTGCTGATCGACGACGACGTCGACGACGAGCGGGTCGCCTGGTTCGGGCCCGAGCCCGGCGAGGTGGCTCTGGACCCCCGGACGCTCGTGGCCCTGGGCGTGGGTGAGCCCACCGAGGCCCGACTGCTGGACGTCGTGGTGCACGGAGCGCTCAGCACCACCCCAGGGGTGCGGACGGTCTCAGGCGACGTCGGCCCCACCGACGGGGTGGGCGCCATCCTCCGCTGGCCGGACCGGGGCCGGGCCAGGCTGAGCCCAGCCTGAGGCGGGGCAGCAGACCTACCCGCCCAGCGCCGTGGCCGGGCCCGGGCGCAGCACCACCTCGTCACCCTCGGCGTCCACCACGACCGTGCTCCCGTCGGTGAAGCGGCCCTCCAGCAGGGCGACGGCCAGCGGATCGCCGATCGCCCGCTGCAGCAGTCGCTTGAGGGGGCGGACCCCGTAGACGGGGTCGTAGCCCCGGGCCGCCAGCACCCTGCGGGCGGCGTCGCTCACCTCCAGGGTGAGGCGACGGGCGGCCAGGCGGGCAGCGAGGTGGCCCAGCTGGATGTCGACGATGCGGACCAGGTCGGTCTCGGTAAGGGCCCGGAACCCGATGATGTCGTCGACCCGGTTGATGAACTCGGGCTTGAAGAAGTCGCGGGGGTCGCCGGGCAGGTTGGAGGTCATCATGAGCACGGCGTTGGTGAAGTTGACCGTCCGCCCCTGCCCGTCGGTGAGCCGGCCGTCGTCGAGCACCTGGAGCAGGACGTTGAACACGTCGGCGTGGGCCTTCTCGATCTCGTCCAGCAGGACCACCGCGTAGGGCCGGCGCCGCACCGCCTCGGTGAGCTGGCCCCCCTCCCCGTAGCCCACGTAGCCCGGCGGCGCCCCGATGAGGCGGGCCACGGTGTGCTTCTCCTGGTACTCGCCCCTGTCGATGCGCACCATGGCCCGCTCGTCGTCGAAGAGGAACTCGGCCAGGGCCCGGGCCAGCTCGGTCTTGCCCACACCGGTGGGGCCCAGGAACAGGAACGACCCGATGGGGCGGTCGGGGTCGGCCAGGCCGGCCCGGCTGCGGCGGATGGCGCCCGCCACCGCCGCCACTGCGTCGTCCTGGCCCACCACCCGGGCGTGGAGAACCTCCTCCATGCGCAGCAGCTTCTGCAGCTCGCCCTCCATGAGGCGGGCGACGGGGATGCCGGTCCACTTGGACACCACCTCGGCCACGTCCTCCTCGTCGACCTCCTCCTTGAGCATGCGTTGGCTGGACTGCAGCTCCTCGAGGCGGGTCGTGGCCTCGTCGACGCGCCGCTCCAGGGTCGGGATCTGCCCGTAGCGGATCTCGGCCGCCCGCTCCAGGTCGAGCTCCCGCTCCACCTCGCCCCGCTTGAGCTCCAGCTCCTCCTTGAGGGCCTGGATGGCGGAGATGGCCTCCTTCTCGGTCGTCCAGTGGGCCTTCATGGCCGAGGCGCGCTGGCGGAGGTGGGCCAGCTCCCCGTCGAGGGCCTCGAGGCGCTCCTCCGAGGCGGGGTCGCTCTCCTTGGCCAGGGCCACCCGCTCGATCTCCAACTGGCGGACCCGGCGCTCGACCACGTCGATCTCGGTGGGCATGGAGTCGATCTCGATGCGCAGCCGGCTGGCGGCCTCGTCGACCAGGTCGATGGCCTTGTCGGGCAGGAAGCGCCCGGTGAGGTACCGGTCGGAGAGGGTGGCCGCCGCCACCAGGGCGGCGTCGGCGATGCGGACGCCGTGGTACACCTCGTAGCGCTCCTTGAGGCCCCGGAGGATGGCGACGGTGTCGTCGACGGTGGGCTGGCCCACCAGCACCTGCTGGAACCGCCGCTCCAGGGCGGCGTCGGTCTCGAGGTGGCGACGGTACTCGTCGAGGGTGGTGGCGCCGACCATGCGCAGCTCCCCCCGGGCCAGCATCGGCTTCAGCATGTCCCCGGCGTCCAGGGCCCCCTGGGCGGCGCCGGCGCCCACCACGGTGTGCAGCTCGTCGATGAAGGTGATCACCTCGCCCTCCGAGGCGGCGATCTCCTTGAGCACGGCCTTCAGCCGCTCTTCGAACTCGCCTCGGTACTTCGCCCCCGCCACCATGGCCGGCAGGTCCAGGGCGACCACCCGACGGCGCTTCAACCCCTCGGGGACGTCGCCCTCCACGATGCGCCGGGCCAGGCCCTCGACGATGGCGGTCTTGCCCACCCCGGGCTCGCCGATGAGCACGGGGTTGTTCTTGGTCCGGCGGGACAGCACGTGGATCACCCTGCGGATCTCGTCGTCGCGGCCGATCACGGGGTCCAGGCGCCCGGCTCGGGCCGCCTCGGTCAGGTCACGCCCGTAGCGCTCGAGGGCGCGGTAGGTCTCCTCGGGGCTCAGGCTGGTGGCCTGGTGGCTGCCCCGCACCGACCGCAGGGCCTCCAACAGCTCGTCCCGGCTGGCGCCGACCACCCCGGACAGGGCCAGCAGGACGTGCTCGGTGGATACGTAGGTGTCGCCCAGGGAGGCCCGGGCGGTGTCGGCCTCCTCGAGGGTCTCCCGCAGGTCCCGGCCCATGCCGGCCTCGGCGCCGTAGGTGCGGGGCAGGCGGTCGAGGCGCTCCCGGGTCCGGGCCGACAGGGCCCCGGGATCGACGCCGACCTTCTCCAGCACCGCCACCCCGACCCCGTCCCCGCCCTGGTCGAGGATGGCGGCCAGCAGGTGGTCCCGGCCCACCTCGGGGTGGTTGGCGGCCCGGGCTCGGGCCACGGCGGCGTTGAACGCCTCCTGGGTCTTCAGCGTCCAGCGGTTGGGGTCGAGGGCCATGGCGCAGGATCAGCCCCGACGGCCGGTTCCGACCCGGACCCGGTACTGCTCCAGGGCCTGTGACACCGGTACCAGGTCCCGTCGGTAGCGGCGGTGGGTGCGCTCGACCGCATCCTTGGCCTCGGCCCGGGCCCGCTCCAGGTCGGCCCGCAGCCGGACGACCTCGTCCTCCAGCTGGAGGACCCGCTTCACCCCGGCCAGGTTCAGGCCCAGGCCGGTCAGCTGTGAGATCCGGCGCAGCCGCTCGATGTCGAGCTCGCTGTAGCGCCGGCTGCCCCCACCGGTGCGGGCCGGGTCGACCAGGCCCCTCCGCTCGTAGATGCGCAGGGTCTGGGGGTGTACGCCCGCCAGCTCGGCGGCGACGGAGATCACGAACACCGCCCGATCACGGTCCCGGGCTGCCACCGCTCACACCTCCTCCTCGCTCATCGCTCGCCGTCCGCCTCGTCGAGGTGGGCCCGGGGGGACTCCTCGCTGGCGGCGGCCAGCTGCTCGATGGCCCGGCGCTCGGCGGCCGACAGCCGGGCCGGCACGGCCACCTCCACCGTCACCAGCAGGTCGCCGGCCCCCCGTCGGGTGGGCACGCCCTTGCCCTTGACCCGGAAGGTGCGGCCGGTACGGGTCCCGTGGGGGAGCCGCAGGGTCACCGCCGGGCCGTCGAGGGTGGGCACGGTGATGTCGGCACCCAGGGCCGCCTCGGGGAACGAGACCGGGACGGTGATGGTCAGGTGGTCGCCCTGGCGTCCGAAGAGGGGGTCGGGCTCGAGGCGTACCACCACGTACAGGTCGCCGGGCGGACCGGCGTTGCGGCCGGGACGCCCCCGCCCCTTCAGGCGGATGCGCTGACCGTCGTCCACACCGGGGGGGATGCGGACCCGCACCGTGCGGGACCGGCGCTCCACGCCGGAGCCGCCGCAGCGGTCGCAGGGCGACTCCACGACCACCCCCCGGCCCCCGCAGCGGGTGCAGGGGGTGGAGAAGCTGAACAGGCCCTGGTTCTCGGCCAGCACGCCCCGTCCGCCGCACTCGGGGCAGGTGACCGGGCTGGTGCCGGGCGCGGCGCCGCTGCCCCGGCACACCGAGCACGGCGCCTCGCTGGTCAGGTTGACCGAGGTGGTGACGCCCCGCACGGCGTCGGCGAAGGACAGGTGCAGCTCGGCCTCGAGATCGCCCCCCCGCCCCGGACCGGTGCCGCGACCGCCCCCGGTGCCCCGCCCCCGGCCGAACCACCCGCCGAAGAGGTCGCTCAGGTCGTCGAGGTCGTCGATGCGGAAGGTCTGGCGCCGCGGGCCGTTGCCCCCCTCCCCGAACCCACCGGGGAAGCCGGCGTAGCCCGCTCCCGCCCCGAGCTTGCGCAGCTCGTCGTACTCCTTGCGCTTCTCGGGGTCGCCGATCACGTCGTAGGCGGCGGAGATCTCCTTGAACCGCTCCTCCTGGCCGGGGTTGGCGTCAGGGTGGGTCGCCCGGGCCTGCTTGCGGTAGGTCTGGGTGATCTCCTTCTGGGTGGCCCCCTCGGAGACCCCCAGCACCGCGTAGTAGTCCTTCTCCAGCCACTCCCGCTGGGGCGCCATCGGTCACGCCTCCGGACCGCCGTGCCGTCCCACGGCGGTCACCCCCGCACGCGGACCATTGCGGCCCGCAGCAGGCGGCCGTGCCAGCGATAGCCGGCCCGCAGGGTCTCGATCACCACCGGCTCGCCGCCGTCGGCGGGCTCGTGGGCCACCGCCTCGTGCTGGTTGGGGTCGAACGGGGCGCCCTCGCACTCCACCCTGGCCAGGCCCTCCTTCTCCAGCAGCCCCACCAGCTGGGACCGCACCGCCACCACCGAGTCCTCGCCATGGGCCACCGCCGAATCCAGGGCGTCCAGCACGGGGAGCAGCTTCACGACCAGGTCGGCTCCGGCCTGCTCGAGGTGGTCGGTCTGGCGCCGCACCACGAGCTTGCGGTAGTTCTCCAGCTCGGCCTGCTTGGCCTGGGCCAGGGCGAGGTACTCGTCGCGCTCGGTGGCGACCGCCTCCAGCTCGGCGATCAGCTCCTCCACCGACTCCTCCTCCTGGTCGGCCTCGGCGCCGAGGTCGTCGACCTCCTGTCCACCGTCGGGGGCGTCGGGGAGCCTCCGGTCACGGGCGCGGTCGACCTCGCTCATGCCGACCTGTCCTCGTCGACGATCTCGGCGTCCACCACGTCCTCGTCGTCGGCCGCCGGCTCACCACCGGGGCCCCCGGGCCCCCCCGAGCTCGCCGATGCGGACTCGTACAGCTTCTGGGAGAAGGCCTGGCTGGCCTGCATCAGGGACTCGGTGGCCCGGCGGATGCGCTCGACGTCGCTGCCGCCGAGCGCCTCCTTGAGCTCCCGCAGGCCGGACTCGACCGAGCCCTTCTCGCCCCCCTCGACCTTCTCGCCGTGCTCCCGGAGGACCTTCTCGGTCTGGTACACGAGGCTGTCGGCGTTGTTGCGGACCTCGGCCTCCTCCCGGCGCCGGCGGTCGTCCTCGGCGTGGGCCTCGGCGTCCCGGACCATCTGGTCGATGGCGTTCTTGTCCAGCGAGGACTGGCCGGTGATCGTCATCGACTGCTCCTTGCTGGTCGCCCGGTCCTTGGCCGAGACGTGCACGATGCCGTTGGCGTCGATGTCGAAGGTGACCTCGATCTGGGGTACGCCCCTGGGGGCGGGGGGGAGGTCGACGAGCTGGAACTTGCCCAGGGTCTTGTTGTACATGGCCATCTCCCGCTCGCCCTGCAGCACGTGGATCTCCACCGACGGCTGCATGTCCTCGGCGGTGGTGAACACCTCGGTGCGGCGGGTGGGGATGGTCGTGTTGCGGTCGATCAGCTTGGTCATCACCCCCCCCTTGGTCTCGATGCCGAGCGACAGCGGGGTGACGTCGAGGAGCAGGACGTCCTTCACGTCGCCCTTGAGCACGCCGGCCTGGATGGCCGCGCCCACCGCCACCACCTCGTCGGGGTTCACGCCCTTGTGGGGCTCCTTGCCGGTGAGGCCCTGCACCAGGTCGACGACCGCCGGCATGCGGGTGGCGCCACCCACGAGGATCACGTGGTCGATCTGGTCCCGGGTCAGCCCGGCGTCCTTGGTGGCCTGGTCGAAGGGGCTCCGGCACCGGTCGAGGAGGTCGGCGGTCATCTCTTGGAACTTGGCCCGTGTGAGCTGCTCGTCGAGGTGCTTGGGGCCCTCCTGGGTGGCGGTGATGAAAGGCAGGTTGATCTGGGTCGACTGGGTCGACGACAGCTCGATCTTGGCCTTCTCCGCCGCCTCCTTGAGGCGCTGGGCCGCCATCTTGTCGGCGCCGAGGTCGATCCCCTCCTTGGCCTTGAAGGTGCTCACCAACCAGTCGATGACCCGCTGGTCCCAGTCGTCGCCACCGAGGTTGGTGTCGCCGTGGGTGGCCTTCACCTCGAACACCCCGTCACCGATCTCGAGGACCGAGACGTCGAAGGTCCCCCCGCCCAGGTCGAAGACCAGGATGGTCTGGTCGGCCCCCTCCTTGTCGAGGCCGTAGGCCAGGGCGGCGGCGGTGGGCTCGTTGATGATGCGCAGCACCTCCAGCCCGGCGACCTGGCCCGCCTCCTTGGTGGCGGTGCGCTCGGCGTCGTTGAAGTAGGCGGGTACGGTGATCACCGCCTGGCTCACGGTGCCGCCCAGGTACGACATGGCGTCCCGCTTGAGCTTCTGGAGGATCCTCGCCGAGATCTCCTGGGCCGTGTAGCGCTTGCCATCGATGTCGCTGGTCTTCCAGTTCGAGCCCATGCGCCGCTTCACCGAGCGGATGGTGCGGTCGGGGTTGGTGATGGCCTGGCGCTTGGCCACCTCGCCCACCAGCACCTCGCCGTTCCTGGCGAACCCCACCACCGACGGGGTCGTCCTGCCCCCCTCGGCGTTGGGGATCACGGTGGGCTCGCCACCTTCGAACACGCTGACGACCGAGTTGGTCGTGCCCAGATCGATGCCGACCGCTCTGGCCATGGGTACCTCCGGTTCCTAGTCGTGGAGCTGCGGGGATGGTTACGTCGGCGCCAAGCATAACCATCCTGATGGTCGCTGACACATCTGAGTTGAGTCGCCCACGCTCATGGACCTGGCTGGTGCGGCCCACCGGCGCCCACCGGGCGGGTGCGGCTACGGTTGTCCCGTGTTGCGTCCTGGAAACTGGACCAGGCCAGCGGGTGCGAGTCCCGCCCGGGTAAACGCCGCAGAGCCCGGTAGCAGGCCCCGGTTCGTCGTCGAGAGGCGGCGGGCTGAGCGGGGCGTCA
>JBOGHU010000068.1:0-12124 GCA_050742255.1 Acidimicrobiales bacterium | reverse complement strand
ACGTCGGTGGGCGACGTGGAGCGACCGGAGACCCGGGCCGGCGAGCTGCTACGGGTCCTCCAGGCCGTACTTGGCCAGCAGCTCCAGGTAGTCGCGCTGGTAGAGGACGGTTATCCGCAGCCTCGGGTACAGCTCCCGCAGGCGGCGCACCTTGGCGTTCTTCTTAGTCACCAGCTTCTGGTTCAACGTGGTGACCTCGATGAACACGCCGTGGTCGGGGAGGTAGAAGTCGGGCGTGAAGGCCCGGGTGGGACGGCCGTCCTCGTCCCAGTCCAGGGGGAACGTCTCGGGCTCGTACTCCCAGGCCACGCCGTAGAAGTCCAGCAGCTTGGCGAACTGGCGCTCGGAGCTGTGGGCGAAGCGGGTGGGGCCGTGGGCCAGGGTGGCGACGGACAGCCGGTCGGCCCCCGGCCGGGCCACCGACGACCTACCGGGCGGCGGCAGCCGCCGGGCCTCCCCGCTCGGCACGGCCGGCGCTGGGTCGGCGCAGCTCCACGATGGCGGTGTCGACCTCGTCCTTGACGCCGGCCAGGGGGACGATGTTGAGCACGCCCTGGCCCTGGCGGAGCAGGTCGATGATCTCCTCGCCGGTGCGGGCCAGGACCGAGTGCTTCCCATCGATGACCAGGTTGGCGCTGGCGATGTCGGTGCCCAGGCTGTGGCGGACGTACTCGACGGCCTTGCGGGCCGACCGCAGCGCCACGCCGGCGTCGAGGAGGTTCTTGATGACCTTCAGCTCCAGGAGGTCGCGGTAGGCGTACCGCCGCTTGGAGCCGCTCCCCCGGGCGTCGGCGATCGAGGGCCTCACCAGTCCGGTGCGGGCCCAGTAGTCGAGCTGGCGGTAGGTGATGCCCACGATGGAGCAGACCTGGGGCCCCCCGAAGGCCTCCTGGACGACGTCACCCCCGCCCCTGTCGCCCCCGGCCTTGTCGCCCCCGGCTGGCCCACCCTCGGCTGTGTCGCCCTGTCCCACACCGTCCCCTCTCGTGGCCACACCGACCCTCGCCGTGGCATCCCGCCTGACAGCACGGGAATTACGTCGCTGTAATGATAGAGGTCCCCGCGGTGGCGGTCAACCCTTGGCCCCAGGGGGCCCGGCGCCAGGGGCCTGAGCGCCTGGAGCTCAGGTGCCGAAGTCCTCCGGGTTGACGTGCTCGATGAAGTCCCGGAACTCGTCGACGATCTCCTGGGCCTGGCCGCCTCCGGCGGTGGGGGGGCTGGCGGCGTCGTCGAGGACGTCCTCGGCGGCGAAGATGGTGGCGTTCACCCGGACGGCCAGGGCGATGGCGTCGGAGGGGCGGCTCGACACCCGCTGGACGTGGCCGGCCTGGTGCAGCTCGATCTCGGCGTAGAAGGTGTTCTCCCGCAGCTCGGTCACCACGATGCGGGGCACCGACACGCCCAGGGCGGTCAGCAGGTCCCGCAGGAGGTCGTGGGTCATGGGACGGGGGGTAACGTGCCCCTCCACGGCCCGGGCGATGGCGGTGGCCTCCTCGGGCGCGATGTAGATGGGCAGGATGCGGCGCTGGCCCTGCTGCTCCTGGAGGAGCACCACGGGGGCGTTGGCCGGCAGCTCCAACCGGACGCCGAAGAGCTCCATCTCCACCACGACCGAACCCTACCGCCTCGGCATGATCCTTGACACGACCCCTACCCCTCCCCGTACAGCCCCCGCACGAGGGCGTCGGGGTCCCGGCGCAGGACACCGATGTCGGCAGTGGCGACCAGGTCCAGGTTCCGGTAACGCTCGGCGTGGTCGAGCCCGTACCCGATCACGAACTCGTCGGGGATCTCGAAGCCCACGAAGCGAAGGGGCACCGGGACGACCCGACGGGCCGGCCGGTCCAACAGGGCGCAGACCTCGAGGGTCCGGGGGCCCCGGCGGCCCAGCTCGCCCAGGAGGTAGCTCACGCTCAGCCCGGTGTCGATGATGTCCTCCACCAGCACCACGTCGGTGTCGGTCACGTCGAGGTCCAGGTCCTTCACGATCCGGACCCGCCCGGTTCCCTCGGCGTAGCTGGACACAGCCAGGAAGTCGACGACGGGCTGGATGCTCATGGCCCGGATGAGGTCGGCGAGGAACAGCGTGGTCCCCTTGAGCACCGCCACCAGGACCACCCCGTCGGCGTAGGCGCCCGAGAGCTCACCTGCCAGGCGCCCCACCCTCGCCCGCAGCTCGGGTGGGGAGATCAGCGTCCGCACTCCGGGCCCCTCCCCTGGACCCGGCGGCACTAGCCGCCGTCCTCCAGGTGGGGGCGGAGGCTGTGGCGCAGTATCGCCCCCCGTAGCTCCGCCCCCAGGTGGGCCAGGTCGGTGAGGGTCTCGATGGCCTGCCGGCGGGCTGCGGGCTTGCGCTGCTTCAGGAGAGGGATGACCACCTGCTCGTAGAAGGTGGCCTCCCGTTCGGCGGCGGTCTTGTACATCCGCAGGTGGCGTGCCTGGACGCCGTGGATGGCGAAGGCGGCGGCGGCCCGGGCGATCGTCAGCCCGTCGGCGTCGTAGTAGCGCTGGCCGCCGACGATGTCTGCCGACAGCAGGCCGAAGCGCTCGAGCTCGGCCAGCTCGGTGGGGCTCAGCCTGCTGGCCCTGGCCAGCTCCTCGAAGGTGAAGCTGGCCTCGTCGGGATCGGGCGCCAACGGCCCCATGGGCTCGCCGGGCTCGCCGCTCTGCTCGACCGGGGGGTCGGGCCACTCCTGCCCCCCGGGTGGGGGCGGCTCGACCTCGGGCGGTGGCGGCGGGGGGTCCGGGGCGGGGGCCCGGCGGAAGGAGTCCTGCCCCTGGGACTCCAGCTTGCCCTTGATGACCTTGAGGGGCAGGAAGTTCTCCCGCTGCTCGCGCAGGATCCACCGCAGCCGCTCCACGTCCTCCTCGTAGAACTTCCGGTAGCCCGATGGGGTGCGGTCGGGGTCGAGCAGGCCCTGGCTCTCGAGGAAGCGGATCTTGGAGATGGTGACGTCGGGGAACTGGGCCTTGAGCAGGTCGAGGACCTCGCCGATCGAGAGGAAGGCCTCCTCCGACAGGTCGTCCTGCATCCCTGCTCAGCCTCTCGCGCCCGGGCCTGACCGGGCCAGGAACACCAGCTTGAACCGGCCGATCTGCACCTCGTCGCCGTTGCGCATGTCGGCCTCCTCGATGCGCTCCCGGTTGAGGTAGGTCCCGTTGAGGGATCCCGCGTCCCGCAGCGTGTACCCCTCGGCGTGGCGGCGGATCTCGGCGTGGCGGCGGGACACGGTGACGTCGTCGAGGAAGATGTCGCTGTCGGGGTGGCGCCCGGCCGAGGTCACGTCGCTGTCGAGGAGGAACCGGGAGCCGGCACCGGGCCCCCGCTTGACCAGCAGGGTCGCCGTCCCCTCGGGGAGGTCGTCGACACCGATCGAGACCTCACCCGACGGCGGCCCGGTCTCCGGCTCGATGGGCGCCAGGTTGATGGTGTGCTCCCCGCCGCCGACGTCGAGGGCGGCACCACACGACGAGCAGAAGTTGGCGTTGTCGGGGTTCTGGTGACCGCACTGGTTGCAGAAGATCGCGCCCATCCGCTCCTCCTCTTCCTCGCCCGCCACTCCCTAGCCCTCGATGAGGGCGTGGTAGGCCTCGGCGTCGAGCAGGTCGTCCAGCTCGGCGAGGTCGGTGGGATCGATCAGGCAGATCCAACCCTCGCCGTAGGGGTCCTCGTTCAGGAGCTGGGGCGCTTCGGCCAGCTCCCCGTTGGCCTCGACGATCCTTCCCGACATCGGCGCGTACACCTCCGATACCGACTTGGTCGACTCGACCTCTCCCAGCGCCGAGCCCCTGGTGACCGTGGAGCCCACGGCGGGGACCTCGACGAAGACCACGTCGCCCAGGGCGTCCTGGGCGTAGTCGGTGATCCCGACGCGCACCCGCCCGTCCTCCCGGCGGACCCACTCGTGGTCGGACGAGTACCTCAGGTCCTGGGGGACATCCACCGGGACAACGCTACACCTCTACCACCGATCGAGGGTTCCCGACCCGGTCGGCCCGGTCACCCCAGCATGGCGCCTATGCGCTCGGCGTACTCCTGCGCCAGGCTGCTGGCCCCCTCGCCGGTCGAGGCCTCGGCCCATACGTGGGTAACCGGCTCCTCGGGATCGGGCAGGGCCAGGACCCAGCCCTCGTCGTGGAGGGCCTTGACCCCGTCGATCAGCACCAGCTCCCCCTCGGCCTGCTCGACGAGGGTCCGCATCACCATCCCCTTCTGCTCCCAGGGCGTCTTCACCGTCTGGTGGGCCATGTGGGGACGGGGAAGGGCGGCGACCAGCTCCGACAGCCGCTTGTCGGTCCGCGCCAGCAGCTCCAGCACCTGGGCGAAGGCGGCGATGGCGTCGAAGGCCGGCAGGAAGGACGGGAAGATGTAGCCGCCGTCGAGGCTGGCGGCCAGGGTCACGTCGCCGGCGGCGGCGGCGTCCATCAGGGCCGAGGTGGCCACCTTGGTCCGGACCACCTCGGCCCCGAGGCCGGCGGCGACGCGGTCGGCCTCGGAGCTGGCCAGCACCGGGAGGGCGATGCGGCACGGCCCGTCGGTGGTCAGCGCCACCAGGTTCACCAGGGCCAGGACCGCCTCGGGGTGGGACAGCACGTGGCCCCCGTCGTCGACGAAGGTGATGTGCTCACCGTCGGGATCGATGAGGGCGCCCAGCTGAGCGCCCGAGGAGCGGACCAGGGCGCCGACACCGCGGGCGTGGGCGTCGGGATCGAACGTGATGGCCCGCGCCGTGGACGCGTAGGGGTTGACCCCCAGCACCTCGACGCCCAGCTTGGCCAGCACGTTGGGCATCACGAACGCGGTGGTGCCGTAGCCGTAGTCGACCACCACCTGGTACCGGCGCTCGCGCACCCGCCGGACGTCGACGGCGCCGGTCAGGGCGGCGGTGTACAGCTCGATGGCCCGGGGGGGGAAGCCGATGTCGCCGATGTCGCCCGAGAAGACCCGGCGGAAGTCCTCCCGGTAGTAGAGCCGCTCGATCTTGCGGGAGGCGGACTCGGAGATGTCGATCCCCTGGTCGTCGAAGAAGCGCAGCACCACCGACTTGGGGTCGCCCGCGGCCAGCCGCACCGTGATACCCCCCTTGGACCGCTGCGAGCGGACCTGGAAGCGGGTGGCGGGTACCGGCGCCACCTCCAGGTCCTCGACGTTGATCCCCGAGGCGTTGAGACCGGCCATGACCGCCCGCTTCAGCATGCGGGCCGACCGGCTGGAGTCCCGGGAGGTGGTGACGGTGTCCCCCTTCTTGAGGGTGGTGGCGTAGGCCATCGCCACCCGGGTGGCCAGCTCGGGCGTGATGTCGACGTTGGCCAGGCCCTCGACCCCGCTCCGCCCGAACAGGGTGCGGGCCCCCCGGCTCTCCCACACCAGGGAGGAGTTGACGATGGCCCCGGCCTCGACGGTCTTGAACGGGTAGACCTTCACCGCCGAGGAGACCATGGCCTGCTCCCCCACGATGCACTGGTCGCCCAGCACCACCCCCTCCTCGCAGCGCACGCCGTCCAGCAGCGCCGAGGAGCGACCCACCACCGTGCCCCGCAGCCGCACGCCCGTGCCCAGGTAGGTGTTGTCGTGGACCACCACGTGCTCGAGGTCGGCATCGGCGCTCACCATCACGTTGGAGCCGAGGACGGTGTGCTCCCCCAGGCGGGCACCGGCCTCCACCCGCGTGTAGTCGCCGACCACCGCCGGGCCCTCGACCGTGGCCTCGGGGTCGACCTCGGCCCCCTCGCCCAGCCAGATCCCGCTGTCGAGGCGGAAGCCGGGGACGTCGACATCGACCTTGCCCTCGAGGACGTCGTGGTGGGCCCGCACGTAGGCGTCGAGGGTCCCCACGTCCTCCCAGTAGCCGTCGCACACGTGGCCGAAGATGGGCTGGCCCTGCTCCAGCAGGGCGGGGAAGACCTCCTCGGAGAAGTCCGAGGGCCGGCCCTCGGGGATGTAGTCGAAGATCTCCGGCTCCAGCACGAAGATGCCGTTGTTGACGGTGTCGCTGAAGACCTGGCCCCAGGTGGGCTTCTCGAGGAACCGCTCGACCGAGCCGTCCTCGTTGGTGATGACGACGCCGAACTCCAGGGGGTTCTCCACCGCCGTGAGCCCGATGGTGGCCAGCGCCCCACGCTCCTCGTGGAGGGCGACGACCTCCGAGAGGTCGATGTCGGTGAGGACGTCGCCGGAGATGACGAGGAAGCGGCTGTCGAGCCCGTCGCTGGCGTTGCGCACCGAGCCGGCGGTGCCGAGCGGCGTGGCCTCGGTGGCGTAGGCCATCCGCACCCCCAGCTCGGACCCGTCGCCGAAGTAGGTCCGGATGGTGTTGGCCAGGAAGGCCACCGTGACCACGATGTCGTCGAAGCCGTGGCGGTGGAGCAGCCCCACGATGTGCTCCATCATCGGCCGGTTGACCAGGGGGATCATGGGCTTGGGCTGGTTGGAGGTGAGGGGCCGCAGACGGGTCCCCTCCCCCCCCGCCATGATCACGGCCTTCACCGTCCCACCACCTCGCCCGCCGGCCTGGTGCGGTTGGCCCGGCTGTCGGCCAGCGCGTGGCGGCCCTGGGGGACGTAGCGGGCGGCAGAGAGGTAGCTGAGGACCAGGCCGGGCACGACCACGACCCACGCCAGCACCTCGCCCACCTCCGCCCAGGAGAACCTCGACCTGCCGGCGAGGAAGAGCGGGTAGGCGACCATCATGGCGAAGGTGCCGGCCTTGCCGGACCAGGTGACCTCGATGCGCCGGGCGCCGAGGAGGGCGAGGGCGACGGCGACGGCGGCGACCAGCGACTCCCGCACGATGGTGAGCGCCGCCACCGCCACTGGCACCGAGCCGTCGACCAGGATGGCGACCACCCCCACGACCAGCAGGATCCGGTCGGCGACGGGATCGAGGGCCTTGCCCAGGTTCGACACCTGGCCCAGCCGGCGGGCCAGGTAGCCGTCGACCCAGTCGGTGACGCCCAGCGCGGCCAGCAGGACCGCGGCCGCGCCCCGGTCACCCCGGCCGAGCAGCAGCCAGAGGAAGAGCGGGACGCAGGCCAGCCGCCCCAGCGTCACGGCGTTGGGCACGGTGAGGATGCGGTCCTCACCCCGGCCCCCCGACGCCGCCGCCTCTGCGGTCCTCGGTGGTCGCTCGTGGGGGGGCATGGAGGGCCCCATCCTAGGCGGCTGGTGTCGGAGCCGCCGCCGGAGCCGGGGAGGCGGCGGGGCCCCGTTCGGCCCCCCCGCCGTGGGGCCGGTACCGTTTCCGGCGCGCCCCACAGGCCGCACCCCAGCGGTGGACAGGCTCTCCCATGACCTTCACGCAGCTCAGGGCATTCGTCGAGGTGGCAGCCACCAGCTCGGTCCGCCAGGCCGCCGATCGGCTGGTGGTGAGCCAGCCGGCGGTGTCGGCGGCGGTGGCCGCCCTGCAGCGGGAGGTGGGGGTGGCCCTGGTGGCCCGGGACGGCCGGGGCCTCCAGCTCACCCCGGCGGGCCGGGTCTTCGCTCGCTACGCCCGCCAGGTGCTGGGCCTGGTCGAGGAGGGCAAGGCGGCGGCGGCGGGCCAGCTCCACCCCGAGCGGGGCCGTCTGCGCCTGGTGGCGGTGACCACCGCGGGGGAGCACGTCCTGCCGTCCTACCTGGCGTCGTTCCGGGCCCGCTACCCCGACGCCGAGATCGTGCTGGAGGTGGGGAACCGCAGCCGGGTGTGGGACCTCCTCGAGCACCGGGAGGTCGACCTGGTCATCGCCGGCCGGCCGCCGGGGGGAGGGCGGTTCGTCACCCTGGCCATCCGCGCCAACCTGCTGGTGGTGGTGGCCGAGGCCGGTCGCGCCGACGCCGGTGGCGCCCACGTCGTGACCGTCGAGGAGCTGGCCGCCCAGGTGTGGCTGCTCCGGGAGCCGGGGTCGGGCACCCGGGCCACGACCGAGGAGCTCTTCGAGGACCTGGGGATCTCCCCCCGCACCCTGACGGTGGGGTCCAACGGCGCCATCCGGGAGTCGGTGCAGGTGGGCCTGGGCATCACCCTCATATCCCGCGACGCCGTCGCCCCCGGCCTGGACCGGGGGACCCTCGAGGAGTGGCGGGGGCCGGGGCTGCCCCGGAAGCGGTCCTGGCACGTGGTGGCCCGGGCCGGCGAGGACGTCCCCCCCACCGCGGGGCTGTTCGTGGCGCACCTGGTCGACCCCGGCCCCGGGCCGGCGGTGGAGCCGTTCCACCTGGCCGGGGGCTGATCCCGCCTTTGTGTGCGCTCACCCGGCCGGTCGGGCGCGCCCAAGGGCTCGGGCGCCGGTCCATGGCCGGGCCAGGTCCGGGGTAGGTGACAGGGCTGTGAGCCAGATCACCGTCACCGCGACCAGCCCGGGGAGCTTCGGGGTCGAGATCACCGAGGGCCACCAGGTCACCGGGCACCGGGTGACGGTGCCCGAGCCGTTCCTCGAGGAGCTGGGGCTCGGTGACGCTGACGGCGAGCAGGTGGTCCGGGAGTCCATGGCGTTCCTGCTCGAGCGGGAGCCGGCCACCTCCATCATGGAGGAGTTCCCCCTGACCACCATCGCCCGGTACTTCCCCGAGTACCCCGAGGAGCTGCGGCGCCGGCTGTCCTAGGGTGGGCGGCGTCAGCGCCGGTAGGTGCCCACGATGGTCCCCTCCGCCAGCTCCTTGCCCTCGATGGCCGCCCCCAGGTCGTCGGCCGAGGACCCCGGCGACAGGCCCAGGGGCTCCGACGTGGCGAACAGGCGGAAGACGTACCGGTGGGCGTCGTCACCCGCCGGTGGGCGTGGGCCGCCGTAGCCGAGGTCGCCGAAGTCGTTGGGACCCTCCACCGCCCCCGGGGGGACCTCGCCGGCAGCGAGGCCGCTCGACGAGGGGTCGATGCCGGCCAGCACCCAGTGGATGAAGGTGCCGCCAGGGGCGTCGGGGTCCTCACAGAGGAGGGCCAGCTCCGCCGTCCCCTCGGGGATGCCTGACCACTCCAGTGGCGGCGACACGTCCCCGCCATCCCTGGAGTAGCGGGCGGGAATGGGGGCGTGGTCGTTGAACGCCGGGCTGCGCAGCTCGATGGCCGCCATCGTCGCACCTCCTTCGGGGGACGTGCCCACCACCGGTGTCCTTCCTCCCCGCCACCCCCGGAGCCGAACCGCCCGGTCCCTCGCTCAACCCGCGGGCGGGTCGGCCCGAAGCGGCACCTCCAGGCGGGGCGGGTCGGTGGGGTCCACGGTGACCGTGTAGCGGTCGGGCACCCGACGGTTGGCGTAGGCCAGGTCGGTGGAGGCCAGCACCACCCCGAGGCGGTGGCCGGGCTCCAGGCGGTGGGCGGTGCCGGGCAGGGCGATGTCGAGCGGGGCGGACAGGTCGGTGGCCCGCACCGGGCTCACCTGCCGCCCGATGAGCTCGGCCCCGCCATCGGGCGCCACGTCGTAGAGCTTGGCGAAGAACCACGCCTCGCCGGTGTCGGACGACAAGGGAAGGCGCAGCCGGGGGACGCCCACCACCGTGACCCCCCTCGGGAACGGCTCGGTCTCCCACCCCACGTGCTGGCCGGGGAGCTCGAGGGCAGGAAGGCCGACGAACCGCTGGACCCCCGGCATCTCGGACAAGGCAGCGGGCAGGCCGAGGGGGGGGTTGGCGAAGGTGGGCGACCCTGCCCGGGCCCGGGAAGCGTCGCCCACCAGGACGCCGTCGCCCGAGAGGTACAGGGTGGTGTCGGGGAAGGCCGGGTAGCGGGGGGCCGACACGTAACGCGGCCGCCCGTCCTCCTCGCCCAGGGCCAGCTCGAAGCCAGGACCGGTCTCCACCTCGGGGTCACGGCGCAGCCAGCGGTCCCACCAGCGCAGGACCCGGGAGTCGATCACGCCGTCGGGGTCGAGGCCCTGGTCCTCCTCGCCCGGGGCCAGGCTCCCGGAGTGCCCACCGCTGTGCCACAGCAGCTTGACCGGCGCCCCGTTCGACCGCAGGGCCTCCAGGTTCCGCACGGAGTCGATCAGGTTGAAGAGGGTGTCGGCCTCCCCCTGGACGAGGAAGGTGGGCACGTCCAGGCGGTCGGCCAGGCGGTCCGGGGAGCTCCTCTGGAGGATGGCCACGGTGCCCGCCGTGGGCAGGCCCGCGGCGACCGACCCCAGGTAGGCCTGGCACACGCCGGGGACGAAGCCGGCGCAGCCCTCCGCACCCGGCAGGAGCCGTAGTAGGCCGTCCGGTGAGGGTGGCCCGAGCGCTCGCTCCAACACGCCCCGGCCGAAGAGGATGGTCGTCCACCCGAGCTTGAGCGGCCCCGGCGGGGCGTCGCCGAAGGGGAGCAGGTTGTTGGGAGCCAGGGCGTAGACCAGCGAGCTCCAGGTGATGCGGGGGGCGATGGCGTCGACCCGGGGGTCGGAGGCGGCGGCCATCAGCGCGATCCCACCCCCGTAGGAGCGCCCCGTGATGCCGACCCGGGGGTCGCCGGGGCGGTCGAGGAGGACCTCGGGCATGCGGGCCAGGGCGTCGAGGATCTGGCTGACGTCCTTGACGTCGTAGTCGACCGAGTCGAGACCGATGGCGCCGATGGAGCCGGCGAAGCCCCGGGCCGAGTAGGCCAGCGCCACGTAGCCGGCGTGGGCGGTCTGGCGGGCCAGGGCGGCCAGGTCGTCCTTGCTGCCCCCGAAGCCGTGGGCCAGCACCACCACCGGCGCGGGGCGGGCCGGGGTGGCGGTGGCCGGCACGTACAAGGTGGCGTCGATGGTGACCCGCTGGTCGTCCCGGGGGCCGTCCACCACCGCGTAGCTGAGGGCGCGGACGGTCATCTCGGGGCTGGGGTGGGCCCGACCGGCGGTGGGGACCAGGCCGGCCAGGACCAGGGAGACGACCACCACGCCGGCCGCCCGGCCGCCCGGGATCCGACGCTCGGGGGCTGCGGGCACGGTCCGCGAGACTAGGTGCCACGCGCCCGGTGCCGGGTGACCGGTACTGTCGCCGGGCGTGCTGCTCGGCGCCCAGGTGCGACAGGCGGGCGGGCTGCTCCGGGCCCTGGCCCGGGCCGAGGGGATGAGGGCGGAGGCCATCCAGGTGTTCGCCCAGAGCCCCCGCCAGTGGCGGTCGCCCAGCCACGGCGACGAGGTGCTGGCGGCCTTCGGCGACGCTCGGCGGAGGAGCGCCACCGTGGGGATCTCGTTCTGCCACGCGCCCTACCTCGTCAACCTGGCCACGCCCGACCCCGAGATGCACGCCCGCTCCTGTCGCTGCCTGACCGACAACCTGGCGGCGGCGGCCCGGATGGGCGCAGCCGGCCTGGTGGTGCACCCGGGCAGCCACCTGGGCGCCGGGCTGGAGACACGGCTGGATGGCATCGCCGTGGCCCTGCGGACTGCCCTGGACGAGGTGTGGTCCGAGGGTTGGCGGTGCCCGATCCTGCTGGAGAACACCGCCGGCGCCGGCGGCGCCGTCGGCAGGAGCTTCGACGAGCTGGCCCGGATCATCGAGGGTGCCGGCGGCGACGGCCGCATCGGGGTGTGCCTCGACACCCAGCACCTGTGGGCGTCGGGGGTGGCCTTCACCACCACCGAGGCGGCCGACGCGGTGGTCGAGGCGCTACACCGCAGCGTGGGGCTGGAGCGCCTGGCGTGCCTCCACCTGAACGACTCCAAGGTGGAGCTGGGGGCCGGCCGCGACCGGCACGAGAACCTGGGGCAGGGCGCGATCGGCGAAGCCGGGCTGCGGGCCCTGCTGGGGCAGCCACGGCTCCAGGGGCTCCCGGTGATCCTCGAGGTCCCCGGCCTGGCCGGGGCCGGCCCGGAGGCGGAGGACCTGGCTGTGGCCCGGCGCCTCCACACCGAGGCCCTCGCCGCCCGGCGAGCCGGGGACGTCGGGGACCGCGAGCGTCGGGAGGGCGGCACGTGCGGTCGGTGACGCTCGACCCCGTCGCGGGCCGTCTCAGACCAGGAGAGGAGGCACATGGCACTCGACATCGACCGGGACCAGGTCCTCGCCTACCGGGTGGCCGTCCACGGGCTGACCCGGAGCGCCCGTAGCCCCTCCGAGCTGGCCGTGCTGGACCTGGGCGTGTCGGACACGCCGGCCGGCTCGGCCCCTGTGGCCCTGGCCGCCCGGCTCCTCCGGGCCGAGGGGGGGCCGGGCGAGGGGGGGCTGGCCGAGGGGGGGCCGGGCGAGGGGGGGCTGG
>JBOGHU010000067.1:0-7143 GCA_050742255.1 Acidimicrobiales bacterium | reverse complement strand
GGCGGGGTGGCCGGCGCGGGCGTCCTCGGGCCGGCCCGCGGCCCGGGCCACCGGGCCACCTCCCCAGCCGGCCAGGGCGTCGCCGGAGACGACGCCGACGCCGTCGGTGGCGCCTCGCAGCGAGCGGGCCCTCTCGAGGAGGCGGCCCAGGGCGCGGACCGCCCCCCGGTGGCGGGGGGAGGCGGCCGCGGCCAGGCGCAGGGCCCGGGCGGCCAGGGCGGGGAGCCCGTGGAGGGCGAGGAAGGCGGACAGCCAGCGCAGGTGGTGGCCGGCCCGGGCCACCTCCAGGTCGGCCAGGGGAACGGGGCCGGACAGGGCCCGGGCGAAAGGATCGTCGGTGATCCCGGCCCCGGCGCCGGCGAACGGGTTGGGCACCGGCGTGGCCTGCTGCACCACGTCTCCCTGGAGCACCACGTCGAGGGCCAGGCCGGGGGGGAAGGGCGGGAAGAACGGGCCCACCCTGAGGCGCAGCTGGTCCAGCGCCAGGCCGTCGCGGTCGTCACCGGCCATGGGCATGGGTCGCCCGTAGGGGGTGCCGCCCATCATGCCCTCGCCACCCTGGCCGTAGGGGCCGACGCCACGCCAGGGGTGGGGCGGCTCGTCGGGCAGGAGGTGGCCCTCGGAGGGGCGGCGCCCGGTGACCAGGTCCCGGTGGCAGGCGACCACGGCGCCGGCCACGTCCCCCCCGGGCGCCACTGTGACCGGGTCGGGCGTGACCGGGTCGGGGAACCCGGCGCCAACCCCCCACCACACCGTGGCCCTGGGGGCGGGCAGCTGGTCGTGGACGCGGGCCAGGGGGTCGAGGAGGGTGGCGGGGACCCACCCCGCCACCAGCAGGACGGTGGCGTGGCGAGGCGAGGCGACGAGGGTCAGCCCGGGCCGGAGGGACAGGTCCTGGACCCGGGACCGGGCGCCGCCGCCCACCGCCGCGAACACGGGGGCCGGGGCCCGGGCGGCGGCGCGCCCGAGGAGCGTCACTGCCACCTGAAGGCGCCCTCCCGCCAGCCGTAGAGGAGGCCGAGGGCCAGGATGGCGAGGAACATGCCCATCTCGACCAGCGCCGCCGGCCCCTCCCGGACGTAGACGACGGCCCAGGGGTACATGAACATCATCTCCATCTCGAAGGCCACGAACAGCAGCGCCATCGGGTACCAACGGGCGTGGAAGCGGCCCCAGGCGTGGGTGTCGGGGGGGGACCCGCCGAGGAAGGGCACCCGCTGGGAGGCTGGCGGGAGGGACCGCTGGCCCAGGCCGTTCAGCTCGCGGACGACGAGGGCCAGCCCGAAACCGGCCACCGCTACCACCAGAGCCGCTCCCAGCGCGCCCAGCACGGCGGACAACCCTAACGATGTGGGCCACACCGGGGCGCGGAGGGCCCGGCGCGGTCCCACCGGGGACCCTATGGTACGGGCATGAGCAAGCGGCGCCCCCGGTCCCGCCCCCATGCCCCCGGCGGGCCCCGGCCCCCCGGCGGGCCCCGGCCGGGAGCGGACGAGAGGCGCCAGCGCCGGCTGGAGCAGCGGGAGGCGGAGGCGGAGGCCCAGCGGCGCCGGGACCGCCGCCAGAGGCTGCGCGCCGCGGCGTGGTGGGTGGCGGGCGGGGTGGCGGTGGTGGCCGGCCTGTTCTTCCTGTTCCGCCCCGATCCCGAGGTGGCGGGGGTGGAGCGGCCCCCCGACCGGGGCCGCCAGCACGTGTCCCAGGGGCAGGCCAGCTACGACACGGCCACGCCCACGAGCGGGCCCCACCTCGGCAGCGCACCGCGTTGCGGCGCCTACGCCGACCCCTTGCCCCCGGAGCTGGCCGTGCACGGCCTGGAGCACGGCGCGGTCGTGATCTGGTACCGGGCCGACCAGGGGGGCGAGCTGCGGGCGCCGCTGGAGGACCTGCTCGACCAGTACCGGTCCCACGTCATCGTCAGCCCCAACCCCGATCTCGACGGACCGGTCGTGGCCACCGCCTGGAATCGGCTGAAGCGCTTCGACGGGCCAGGGGACGACCTCGAGGAGTTCGTCGACACCTACCGGCGGCGGGGACCCGAGAAGGTCGACTGCGACCGCTGATCCCGTCCCCGTCCCCCCGTCGGCTCCTGTGACCCCTGCTCCCTCGGCCGGGGTCGACGTCGTCGTCGGCGCCGGCCACAACGGCCTCATCGCCGCCTGCTACCTGGCCCGGGCCGGCCATGAGGTGGTGGTCCTGGAGGCCCTGGACCGCCCTGGCGGCGGCGCCCGCACCGAGGAGACCGTGCCCGGCTACCGGTTCGACCTGCACTCGGTCGCCCACAACATGATCAACATGACCGAGATCCCCGCCCAGCTGGACCTGGCCGGGGCCGGTCTGGTGTACCAGGAGATGGACCCCTTCTCCGTCGCCATCCACGCCGACGGGCGCCGGGTCCGCTTCTGGCGCTCGATCGAGGCGACGGTGGAGTCCATCGCCGAGTCCAGCCCCGCCGAGGCCCGGGCATACCGGGCGTTCATGGACGCCGCCGTGCCCATCGTGCGCACCATCCTGCCCGCCGTGCGCGGGGTCGTCCGCCTACGGGACGCTCCGGCCCGCCTGGCCCACGTCCTCCGCTCGGCGGGGACCAGCCCGCTGGCCACCCTCCGTGACGTGCTGGGCCCCTACGACTCCCTGCTGCGGCGCTGGCTCCCGAGCGACCTCACCCGGGGGCCGGTGGCCGCCTTCGCCGCCCACGCCGGGGTCGGTCCTCCCACCCCGGGAGGTGCGGTCTACGCCTACTGGCAGGCGGCCTACCACCTCTTCGGGCAGTGGCACGCCCGGGGCGGGGCCCAGGGCCTGACCGACGCCCTGGTGCGGCGGCTCGGCTCCCTGGGCGGGGAGCTGCGGTGCGGCGCGGCGGTGGCCCGCATCGAGGCGCCCGCCGGTCGGGTGCGGGCGGTGGTCACCGAGGGCGGTGAGCGGATCCCGGCCCGGACCGTGATCACCGCCATGGACCCCAAGGCCGCCCTCCTCTCCTTGCTCGACCCGCCCCTGGGCGGGCGGGACGCGACCGACCTGGCCGCGGCCCGGCGCGGGAACGTGGTGCAGGCCCTGGTGCACGTGGGCACCGACCGGCTGCCGGCGTACCCGGGGGGCCGGTCCGGGGACTGGAACGGCCTGCAGAGCTACGTGGACCGCCTCGAGGACCTCGGCCGGGCCTGGGTCGGCGCCGAGGCGGGCCAGCTGCCCCGCCCCCCACCGCTGTACGCCTTCACCACCTCCGCCTTCGACGACAGCCTGGCGCCCCCCGGCCACCACACCGTGTACCTGGCCTGCCCCGCCGCCCCCTCCTGGGTCGAGGGGGGTTGGCCCGCCCGCAGGGAGGAGTTCGTCGAGGCCTGCCTGGCCACCATGGAGGCCCGGGCCCCGGGGTTCGGGGCCACGGTCCGGGGCGTGGCCCCCTACACCCCCGACACCATGGAGCAGGTCGAGCGCTGGCCCGGCGGCCACCCCATGTACCTCGACATCGCCCTGGACCAGCTGGGCCCGTTCCGGCCCACCCGCCGGCTCAGCGGGCACCGCACCCCGGTCGCCGGCCTGTACGTCTCGGGGGCGGGGACCAACCCGGCGGGGGGGATCGCCGGGACGCCCGGTCGCCTGGCCGCCAGGGCCGTGCTGGAGGACGCCCGGGGTCGGCGCCACAGGCTCCTCTCCGGTCACTCGGCGTCGCCCAGCGACGCCGAGTGACCGGAGAACGGCGGCTGGGCCCCGGTGGCGGCGGGCCGGGCTGGGGTAGGTACGGGACGATCGGGGCGGGCCAGGAGGGAGGGGAGCGGTGGCGAGACTGCTCGGCAAGGGGCTCGGTGCTGTGGTCGTGGGGTCGGTGGGTGCGGCCGCCGCGTACTTCCTCGACCCGGACCGGGGCAGGGCCCGCCGGGCACGCACCCGTGACCAGGCCGCCGCCAGGCTGCGTCGCGGCCGGGACCGGGCCGGGTCCCGTGCCCGGTACGCCCAGGGGAGGCTGGTGGGCGCCGCCGCCCGGGCCGGGGGAGCGGGTGAGCTGACGCCCGAGGACGACATCGACGTGGTCCACGGCATCCGGCAGGCGTGGTCTGGTCTGGGGTTCCCGACCGAGGCGGTGACCGTCGACGTGGTGGACGGGGCGGCCACGCTCCGAGGCGAGCTGCAGGGCCCTCAGCAGATCGAGGTCGTGGAGGACACGACCAGCCGGGTCCCCGGTGTCACCAGGGTCGAGAGCTATCTCCACCTGCGGGGGGCACCCGCTCCCAACAAGGCGGCCTCGATCAAGGCGGCCTCGATCGCCCGATCCTGAAGAGCCCGATCCTGAAGAGCCCGATCATGAGGAGGAGGAGGAGGACCGAACATGGCGAAGACGATCCGAGAGATCATGACCCCCGGGCCCCGGGCACTGCGCTTCGACGCGTCGGTGCTCGACGCGGCCCGGACCATGCGCGACATCGGGGTGGGACCGGTGGTGGTGCTCAAGGCGGACGGGAGCGTCTGCGGCATCGTGACCGACCGGGACGTCACGGTGCGGGCGGTGGCCGAGGGCAGGGACCCGGCCACGACCGGTCTGGACGAGATCTGCAGCCACGACCTCACGACCATCGCGCCCGACGACGACGCCGATGAGGCCGTCCGCATGATGCGGGAACGGGCCATCCGCCGTCTCCCGGTCGTGGAGGGCGGTCGGCCGGTGGGCATCGTGTCCCTCGGCGACCTGGCCGTGGAGCGGGACCCCCGCTCGGCGCTGGCGGACATCAGCGGGGAGCCGGCCAACCCCTGAGGTCCCGCTCGTCAGAAAGGCAGCGGTGGGGGAGTGAGGCAGCCCGCCTCCCGACCGACCAGGCTGAGCCCGGTGAGGTCGCCCGAGCCGAACTCGGCGGTGGGCGAGGTGTGCTCGGTGAGCTCGTCGTGCATGAGCTGGGCCTTGTTGCCGACGTGGCCGAGACCGAGCACGTGGCCGAGCTCGTGGAGCATCACCCGCCCCCAGGTGATGCTGGCGCCGAACCCGTTGGGCAGGGTGGCCTCGGTCTCGCGGTGGGAGATGGCGTCGAGGTTGAGCTGGAGCACGCCGCTGACGATGATGTCGTCGACGACGAGGGGGCGGCCCATCCCCGCCACGACCAGGTCGCCCCGCGCGGGGCCGAGCCGCGCCCAGCCGATCAGGATGGGGGCCCAGCGCCTCCCGTAGCGCTCCGGCTGGTAGGCGGGGCGGCTGACCAGGGCCGGCTCGTCGGTGCTGCCGTCGGAGACGAAGGTCATCCCGGTGGCCTCGGCCAGGCGGATGAAGGCCTCGCGGACGTCGGCGACGTCCCGTTCCGAGGCGAGGGCGTCGTTGAGCACGTAGTGGATGGGCTGGCAGGGGTTGAAGCGCACCGGTGAGCAACCGTCGGCACGGGCGGAGAGGAATGAGTAGTTCGGCGGGGGTGGGTCGACCGGGCGCCGCCCGCCGTTGGCCACCCTCGCCAGGTGGCCCTCGGCCACGCACCCCCCGAACGGGCGGGCCGGCTCCTCGGCGTCGTCGGAGGAGCGCACGGTCGCCCACACCAGCCCGGCCGCCACCGCCAACCCCACCACCAGGGCCGACCCCGCCACCACCAGGGTGGCGGGGCGGCGGGAGCGGGTGCTGGGCTGACGGTGGGGGCCTTCCCCGACCGGCGTGGGCTCGTCGAGTGGCGCCGGCGCCGTGCCCGTCGGGGCGGCGGTGGCGGCGAGCGGCCATGCGGTCGGCACCTCGACGACGCCTTCGGCCGCGCCGCCGGGCTGCTCACGTCCCGGCCCGGCCCGGACGACGAACGAGTGCGAACCGGATGGGGCCTGGCGCGGCACGTTGAAGCCGAGGCGGGCGGCACCCTCGGCGCCCGGTGCCAGGGTCAGGGCACTGGGGTTGCAGCGGGCCCATGGGGCGGCGTCACCCCCCACCTCCAGGCGGAGACGTACCGGCTCCGTCCCGTCGTTGCGGACCCTGACGTCACAGCCGGCCCGGCCGTCGCCGCCCACGGCCAGCCGGGACGGCACGAGGGCGACCCGGACGTCCATGGCCCTGGTCATGGTAGGGCCGGCGGCTGAGCGGCCGTTGCGGGCAGCTCAGGCCAGGCGCGCCGCCAGCCACTCGGCGATGGCGTCGAGGGCCGCGCGGTCCCGTGTCGTAGTCGTTCCCTCGGGGGTTTGGGCCATGCCGGCGCCGTGGTCGTGGCCGCCCGAGGAGGGGGCGGCGGTGGTGGGCGTGGCCCCCGCACCCGGCTCCACCGCCAGGGTGGACCCGGCGTCGGGGCTGACCCGCACGTCGGCGCCGGGGCCGAGGGCGGCGCTGAGCCGGTCGGTGTCCTCGGAGGAGACGCCGGTGGCCAGGCCGCCGCGGACCATGAGCACCGGCACCTCGACCTTCTCGGCCAGGGTCACCGGGTCCAGGGCGAACAGGTCCACCAGGTAGGCGGACTGGTCGGCGGGGAAGAAGTCGGGGAGGGTCTCGAGCTCGGCGTCGGCGGGCAGCACCCCGGTGCGGAGCAGCTCGCCGACCGAGCGGTGGAGGGCGTCCACGTCAGCGCCGTGCCCGGAGTTGGCGAAGTCGTCGGTGAGCACGTCCAGCAGCGGCCGACCCGGGGTGGAGACCAGCACCAGGCCCGCCACCCGGGGGTCTCGCGCCGCCAGCCCCAGCGCCACCAGCCCCCCTTCCTCGTGGCCCACCACGGCCAGCCGCCCGGCATCGATCCCGTTGCGCTGGGCCAGGAGGTCGAGACCGGCGGCGGCGTCGTCGATCATGTCGGCGAACCGGAGGGGCTGCCCGTCGGGGAGCGTGCTGGCGCCGGCCCCCCGCTTGTCGTAGCGGAAGCTGGCCATCCCCGACCGGGCGAGGGAGGCGGTGATGTCGCGGTAGAGGGGGTCGACCGCCCCCCCTGTGGTGACCCCGTCGCGGGTGGTGGGTCCGAACCCGGGGATGACCAGCACGCCGGGGACCGGGCCCCCGGCGGCCGGCGGGGTGGTCAGGGTGCCGGCGATGCGGACCCCGCCCGCACCCTCGACCTGGGCCTGGCGCTCGGCTGCGGCGCCGGGCCGGTCGACCGCGACCGCGTCGGGTCGGTCGTCGCCCCCCCCGCCGTCCCGCAGGAGGGCCACACCGGCGACGGCGGCCAGGACCAGCCCCACTTCCTCGTGGCCCACCACGGCCAGCCGCCCGGC
>JBOGHU010000066.1:0-21057 GCA_050742255.1 Acidimicrobiales bacterium | reverse complement strand
GCCGCCGCCACCTGCGCCGCCGCCGCCGCCCCGGCCGACGCCCGGCCCGGCACCTGGGAGGTCGTGCTGCTGCCCTCGGCGGTGGCCACCCTCGTCGACCACCTGGCCGGGGCGTTCTCGGCCAAGGCCTACGCCGAGGGGCGCTCGGCCCTGTGCGACCGGCTGGGCACCGAGGTGGCGTCGCCGCTGGTGAGCCTGGCCGACGACGCCGTGGGCGAGGGGGCCATCGGGCTGCCCTTCGACGGCGAGGGGACGCCGAGGAGCCGGGTGGAGCTGATCCGAGACGGGGTGGCGGCGGGGCTGGTCCACGACCGGGCCACCGCCGCCGCCGCCGGTGTGGCACCGACCGGCCACGGGCTGGTCGGGCCCAACCCATGGGGGCCCTACCCCAGCCACCTGGTGGTGGCGCCCGGCCACGCCGGCGTGGACGAGCTGGTCGCCGGCATCGAGGAGGGCCTGCTCGTGACCCGCTTCTGGTACGCCCGCACCGTCAACCCCAAACAAGCGCTCCTCACCGGGATGACCCGGGACGGGACCTTCCGGATCGAGGGCGGCGGGGTGGGCACGCCGGTGCGGAGCCTGCGCTTCAACCAGTCGATCCTGGCCGCCCTGGCCGCCTGCGACGGCGTGGGCCACGACCTCGGCACCTGCTGCGACGAGGGCGGCGACGTGCGGGCGCCGGCCCTGCGGGTCCGGGCCTTCAGGTTCTCCTCGGCCACCGACCACTGATGGCCGCCGACGAGCCGGTCCCGTCCGACCCCGTGCGGGACAGGCGGGCCCGGGCCAAGCGGCTGGCGGTGGTGGGCCAGAGGCTGGGGGCGGGCCTGTTCGGGGTGGCCGTGGCCCTCTTCGTGGCCGGGCTGCTCGCCGGCTTCACCGACCTGCTGGCGGCGGCCGTGACCGCCTGCCTGGTCGCCGGGTCGGTGGTGCTGGCCCCGGCGATCATCCTCGGCTTCGCCGTCGGGGCCGCCGACCGGGACGATCGGAGGCGGGGGACGTGAGGGCGCCGGGCCCGACCGTTAGGGTGATGGCGATGTCAGCCTCCCCCAGACGGCGGGCGATCTCCCGGGCGTGACCGTCGAGCCGCGGGTCCTCGACCCCGAGCCGGCCACCACCCTCGCCGACCACATCCGCGGCGGCGGGGGGCGGGGGCTGGAGGCCGGGCGCCGGCTGGGCCCGGTGGGCATCGTCGACGACATCGAGGCGTCGGGTCTGAGGGGCCGGGGCGGCGCCGGGTTCACCACCGGGACCAAGTGGCGGACGGTGGCCCAGAACCGCTCGGCGGCGGTGCCGACGACCGTCGTGGTGAACGCCGCCGAGGGGGAGCCGGGCACCTTCAAGGACCGGGCCATCCTCCGCCAGAACCCGTACCGGGTCCTCGAGGGCGCCCTGGCCGGGGCGCTGGCGGTCGGGGCGGACAAGGTGGTGGTGGCCCTCAAGGCCGCCTTCGAGCGGGAGGTGGGGCGGGTGCGGGCCGCCGCCGAGGAGGTGCGGACGGCAGGGTGGGCGGAGGGAATCGCGATGGAGGTGGTCGAGGGGCCCAGCTCCTACCTCTACGGCGAGGAGACCGCCCTGTTGGAGGTGATCGCCGGCCGGCACCCCTTCCCCCGCATCGCCCCTCCCTTCCGCCACGGCGTGGACGAGGTGGGGTCCGACACCGCCTCCTCGGCCCAGACGGTCCTGGCCGGCCCCACCGGCGCCACACCCGCCCCGCCGACCCTGGTCAACAACGTGGAGACCTTCGCCAACGTCCCGGGCATCCTGGCCCGGGGCCCGGACTGGTTCCGGGCGGTGGGCACCGTCGAGTCACCGGGCACGGTGGTGTTCACCGTCACCGGCCGCAGCCGCCGCCACGGGGTGGCCGAGCTCCCCATGGGGACGCCGCTGCGGGAGGTCATCGACACCGTCGGCGGTGGCGCCCGGCCCCAGCGGCGGCTGGTGGCGGCCATGTCCGGCGTGGCCAACCCGCTCGTCCCGGAGTGTCTCTTCGACACCCCGGCCTCGTACGAGTCGCTCCAGGCCATCGGCAGCGGGCTGGGGGCGGCGGGGTTCATCGTGTTCGACGACGCCACCGACCTGTCGGCGGTGGCGCAGGGGGTCTCCCGCTTCCTCGCCGTCGAGTCCTGTGGCCAGTGCACGCCCTGCAAGCAGGACGGCCTGGCCCTGGCCGGCCTGCTCGACGCCCTGCGCCGCTCCGAGGGCGGCCACCACGGCCTGGCCCAGGCCGAGAGCCGCCTCCACACCGTGGCCGACAGCGCCCGCTGCTACCTGGCCCACCAGCACGAGCAGGTGGTCTCCAGCATCTTCCGCCTGTTCCCCGACGAGCTCCAGGCCCACGCCACCGGTGCCGCCGCCGCCGCCGAGCCGGAGCTGATCGCGCCCATCACCGACATCCGGGCCGACCGGGCCGTCCTGGACGAGGGCCACTGGCGCAAGCAGCCGGACTGGACCTTCGACGAGGTCTACTCGGGGCAGTCCCCCGCCGACCGCGTCGACCAGCGATCCGGCCAGCCGGCCGGGTAGGCGGTGGGGCCGCTCGGGTGTCCCCCTTCTCCGGTCGCTGGGCGTCGCTGGGCGACGTGGGGCGACCGGAGAGCCATGGTGGGTGGGCGGGCGGGGGCCGGTGATCCCGCGCCGGTAAACCCCGCGCCGGGACCTCGCCGGCGCCGGTAGGTTCGATCCATCCTGCCCGTCTCACCTGCCCCGGGGGCACGCCGTCGCCGTCGCGCCGGTCGGCGTCTGTGGCCCTACGTGCGCCCCCACGCCACGGCGCTGGGGCTGGTGCTCCTCGCCGCCGTGGCGGGGACGGTGCTGGCCACGCTCATCCCCCTGGTGGCCAAGTCCGTCATCGACGGCCCCCTGGCCCAGGGTGACGGGGGGGGCCTCCTCCCCCTGGCCGGCCTGGCCCTGGCCCTGGGGTTGGCCGAGGCGCTCCTGGCCGCCGTCCGCCGCTACCGCCTGGCCGAGGTGTCCACCGCCGTCGAGGCCCGCCTGCGCGACGACCTCTACGCCCACCTCCAGCGCCTCCCCGTCGCGTTCCACGACCGGGTGCAGTCGGGACAGCTGCTGTCGCGCGCCTTCGCCGACGTCAGCGCCGTCCGCCGCTTCGTCGGCTTCGCCTCGGTCTTCCTCATCGCCAACGTCCTCACCGTGGCGGTGGTGCTCGGCCTCATGGTCCGCCTCCACGCCCTCCTCGCCCTGCTGACCGCCGCCGTCATGGTGCCGGTGGGCGCCATCACCCGCCGGTTCGCCCTCGCCTACCGGGTGGCCAGCCGGCGGGTCCAGGACCGCCAGGGTGACCTCACCACCACCATCGAGGAGTCCGCCGCCGGCATCCGGGTGATCAAGGCCTTCGGGCGGGGGCCGGCGGTCACGGAGCGGTTCGTGGGAGAGGCGGTGGAGCTGCGGGCGCAGGCCCTGGAGGCCGTGCGCCTGCGGGGCCGGTTCGAGTCGCTGCTCGGCCTGGTGCCCCGCCTGGCCCTGGCCGCGGTGCTCCTGGGCGGGGCGGTGGCGGTGGGGCGGGGAGCCCTCAGCCTGGGGGGGCTGGCCGCGTTCATCGCCCTGCTCCTCATGCTGGTGTGGCCGGTGGAGTCGCTGGGCTGGATCCTCGCCGTCGCCGAGGAGGCCGTCACCGCCACGGAGCGGATCGGCGAGGTGCTCGACACCGAGCCGGCCATCGCCGACATACCCGGCGCCGTGGAGCTGGCCACCGCCGTCGGGCGGGTGCGCTTCGAGGGCGTGCAGTTCTCCCACCCCGGCTCCGATCGCCCGGTCCTGGCCGGGGTCGACCTGGAGCTGGAGCCCGGCGAGGTGGTGGCCGTGGCCGGGGTGACCGGGAGCGGCAAGACCACCCTGCTGTCGCTGGTGCCCCGGCTGGCCGACGTCAGCGCCGGCCGGGTGACCCTCGACGGCCACGACGTGCGCGACCTCACCCTGGACTCCCTGCGCCGCCAGGTCGGCGTGGCCTTCGAGGACCCGGTGCTGTTCTCGGCCAGCGTGCGGGAGAACCTCCTCCTCGGCCACCCCCACGCCACCGACGACGAGATCGCCGAGGCCATCGGGACGGCCCAGGCCAGCTTCGTCCATGACCTGCCCTGGGGCCTCGACACCCGGATCGGCGAGCAGGGGCTCAGCCTGTCGGGCGGCCAGCGCCAGCGCCTGGCCCTGGCCCGGGCCATCCTGGGCCGACCGCCGGTGCTGGTGCTCGACGACCCCCTCTCCGCCCTCGACGTGCACACCGAGGGGCTGGTCGAGTCGGCCCTGGCCACGGTCCTGGCCGGCTCCACCGCCCTGGTGGTGGTGCACCGGCCCTCGACGGTCGCCCTGGCCGACCGCGTCGTCCTGCTGGACGAGGGACGGGTGGCGGCCACGGGCACCCACGCCGAGCTGCTGGCCACCGAGGAGCGCTACGCGGCCGTTCTGTCCCAGCGGGCGGAGGCGCCCGAGCCGAGGGTGGCGTGAGGGACGGGCGCGCGTCGCCGGGCCGGTCTGGCGCCGTCGAGGTCGGTCGTCGCCCCCTGGGGGACGGGTGGCGCGGCGTCGCCGCCGAGGAGGCCGGGCAGCTGGACGCAGGGGTGGCGGGCCTTCTCGCTCCCGGAGCCGGGGGTTGCTGGCCTCCCTGCTGCGGCCCCGGCGCCGGGCCCTGGTGGTGGCGTCGGTCGTCATCGTGGTGGAGACGGCGGCGTCGCTGGCCGGGCCCTGGCTGGTCCGGCTGGGCATCGACCGGGGCATCCCCGCCCTGGTCGATGGGCGGGGGACAGGGGTCATCATGCTCGTCGTCGCCGCCTACGCCGCCGCCGCGGTGCTGTCGGCGGGAGCCAACCGGGCGTTCCTCGTGCTGACCGGCCGGATCGGTCAGGACGTGCTGCTGGAGCTGCGGGGCCGCCTCTTCGCCCACCTCCAGCGGCTCAGCCTGGCCTTCCACGAGCGGTACACGTCGGGGCGGGTCGTCTCCCGGCTCACCTCCGACGTGGACGCCATAGCCGAGCTGTGCCAGACCGGCCTGGTAACCCTGGTCGCCGCCGCCCTCCAGCTGGTGGGCATCGCCGCCGTGCTCCTGCTCCTCGACCTGCCCCTCGGAGCCCTCACCCTGCTGGTCGTCCCGGCCATGGCCGTGCTCACCCGGTGGTTCCGTGACCGCTCCGAGCACGCCTACCGGGCCACCCGCGCCACGGTGGCACTGGTCATCGTGCAGTTCGCGGAGTCGCTGGCGGGCATCCGGGCGGTCCACGCCTTCGGGCGCCAGGCCCGCAACCAGCAGATCTTCGAGGACCTCAACGGCCGGTACCGCGACGCCAGCCTGTGGTCCAGCCGGCTGGCCGCGGTGTACGGCCCGGGCCAGCGGGCCCTGGGGGCGGTCACCACCGCGGTGATCCTGGCCGTGGGCGGGATGCGGGTGCTGGACGGGGGGATGACGGTCGGCGTGCTGGTGGCGTTCCTGCTCTACCTGCGCCTGTTCTTCGACCCCATGCAGGAGCTGAGCCAGTTCTACAACGTCTTCCAGTCGGCGGCGGCGGCCCTGGAGAAGCTGTCGGGCGTGCTCGACGAGCAACCCTCGGTCCCCGAGCCGCCAGCCCCGGCCACGGTGGCGCTCGACCGGCCTCGGGGCCAGGTCCGCTTTGAGGGGGTGCGCTTCGCCTACCGCAGGGACGGCGGCCCGCCGGTGCTCGACGGCTTGGACCTGGTCGTGCCGGCCGGGCAGACGCTGGCCCTGGTCGGACCCACCGGCGCCGGCAAGTCGACCATCGCCCGCCTGCTGGCCCGCCTCTACGACCCCGACGAGGGCCGGGTGCTGCTGGACGGGGTCGACCTGCGCCACCTCGAGGACCGCGCCCTTCGCCGGGCGGTGGTCATGGTGACCCAGGAGGGCTTCCTCTTCAGCGGCTCGGTGGGCGACAACATCGCCTTCGGCCGCCCTGGCGCCTCCCCCGACGAGGTCGCCGAGGCGGCCCGGGCCGTCGGCGCCCACGACCTCATCGCCGCCCTCCCCCATGGCTACGACGCCCAGGTGGGCAGGCGGGGGGCCCGGCTCTCGGCCGGACAGCGCCAGCTGGTGGCCTTCGCCCGGGCCTTCCTGGCCGACCCGACGGTGCTGGTGCTCGACGAGGCCACCTCGTCGCTCGACATCCCCAGCGAGCGCCGGGCCCAGCGGGCCCTGCGCACCCTGCTGGCCCGCCGCACCGCGGTGATCATCGCCCACCGCCTCTCCACGGTGGAGATCGCCGACCGGGTGCTGGTGGTGGAGGGGGGGCGGATCGTCGAGGACGGCGGCCCCGCCACCCTGGTCGCCACCGGCGGCAGCTACGCCACCCTCCACCGGGCCTGGGCCGACAGCCTGACGCCCTGACGGCCTGACGGCCTGACGGCCTGACGGCCCTGCGCAGTCGGGGGGCCTGTTAGATTGAGCCGTCAGCTCCAGAGCATCGATCTTGCCCACCTATGGGGAGGCGGGGAGTCGGCATGAGGCCATGGGGACCTCGCATGGAGGACGGCAGCGCGACCGCACGATCGAGATGGCGTCAGCGGCCGGCTGGCCTGGCCGTCGCCATGGTCGTGGCGGCGCTGGCGTGGAGCGGTGGCCCGGCCGGCGCGGTGGCGCCGGGGGCCAACGGCAAGATCGCCTTCGAGAGCACCCGGGACGGCAACCGGGAGGTGTACGTCATGAACCCCGACGGCACCGGCCAGACCAACCTGACCAATGATCCTGCGGCAGACGGCGATCCGTCCTGGTCTTCCAGCGGCACCAAGCTCGCTTTCGAGAGCGATCGAAGCGGGGACTCGGAGGTCTACGCGATGAACGCCGACGGCAGCGCGGTGACCCGGCTGACCTCCTCCCCTGGGGAGGACCGCGGAACCAGTTGGTCGCCAGATGACGGGCAGATCGTGTTCCACAGCAGGCGGGACGGGAACTTCGAGGTGTACGTGATGGACGCCGACGGGGCCGGCCAGACGAATCTGACCCAGGACCCGGCCTTCGACGCTGCCGCCGACCTCTCTCCCGACGGCGACCGGATCGCCTTCAACTCCGACCGGGACGGGAACTTCGAGGTGTACGTGATGGACGCCGACGGGGCCGGGCCGACCCGCCTCACCGAGGACGACGCCCTCGACAGCGGACCCACCTGGTCGCCGGACGGCACCAGGATCGCCTTCAACAGCATGCGGGACGGGAACTTCGAGGTGTACGTGATGGACGCCGACGGGACCGGGCTGACCCGCCTCACCGTTGATCCCGCGTTCGACGCCTTCACCGCCTGGTCGCCCGACGGCACCAGGATCGCCTTCAGCAGCAACCGGGAGGGCGGCGACTTCGAGGTATGGGTCATGGACGCCGACGGGGCCGGGCCGACCCGCCTCACCACCACCCCCGGCTTCGACCTGCGCGCCCACTGGCAGAGGCGGACGCCGGTCGCCAAGGACGAGTGCAAGGACGGTGGCTGGCGGGCCTTCAACAGCCCCACCTCCACCCGGTTCCCGAACCAGGGGGCGTGCATCCGCTTCGTCAACACCGGCAAGGGCTGAGCCGCAGGGCCTGGTGGGGGGCGGCCAGGTCCGAGGCCGAGGCCCACCTCAGGCCCTGTGGACCCGGGTCCCCTCGGGGGTGTCCTCCACCACCAGCCCCCGCCCCACCAGCTCGTCCCGCAGGGAGTCGGCGGCGGACCAGTCCCGGGCCGCCCGGGCCTGGTCCCGGCGGCGGACCAGGGCCACGGTCTCCTCGTCGAGCTGGGCCGGTCCCGACGCCAGGGCCAGACCCACCGCCGCCCACACCTCCACGATCGCCGCCACCAGCGGCGCCGCCCCCTCCCGGTCGCCTGCGTCGAGGGCGGCGTTGGCCCGCCGGGCCAGGTCGAAGACCAGGCCGGTGGCCGCCGGGGTGTCCAGGTCGTCGTCCATGGCCGAGCGGAACCGGGCCAAGGCGTCGGGGTCGGGAGCGCCGCCGGCGATGCCCGCCTCGGCGGCCCGGCGGGACAGGTTGTCGAGGCCGGCCAGCCCCCTGCGGGCCTGGCCCAGGGTGTGGGGGGAGACCTCCAGCGGCGAGCGGTAGTGGGACTGGAGCACCAGCAGGCGGTAGGCCCGGGGATCGCCGACCTCGTCCAGCAGGGCGGCGAGGGACCGGACGTTCCCGAGCGACTTGGACATCTTCTCGCCCCCGCCGACCACCACGTGGCCGCTGTGCACCCAGCGGCGGGCGAACCGGCGACCCAGGACGGCGGCCTGGGCCCGCTCGTTCTCGTGGTGGGGGAAGGCCAGGTCCACCCCACCGCCGTGGAGGTCGAAGTCCTCGCCCAGCAGGTCCAGGGCCATCACCACGCACTCGGTGTGCCACCCCGGCCGCCCCCGGCCCCACGGCGAGTCCCACGACGGCTCCCCCGGCTTGGCCCCCTTCCACAGCACGAAGTCCAGCGGGCCCCGCTTCCCCTCCTCCACCTCCACCCGGGCTCCCGCCCGCAGGGAGTCGAGGGGCTGGCGGGCCAGGAGCCCGTAGCCGTCGACCCGCTCCACCGAGAGGTACACGCCGTGGCCGGTCGGGTAGGCGACGCCCGCTGCCTCCAGGTCGGCGATGAGCTCGACCATGGGGTCGACGTAGGCGGTGGCGTGAGGGTCGTGATCAGGACGGCGTACCCCCAGGGCGTCCATGCACCGGTACCAGGCCGCCTCGTACCGCTCGGTCACCTCGGTGGTGGGCCGGTCCTCCTCGGCGGCCCGGTCGATGATCCGGTCGTCGATGTCGGTGACGTTGGACACGAACCGCACCGCCAGCCCCGACCACTCGAGGTAGCGCCGGAGGATGTCCCAGACCAGGCAGAACCGCCCGTGGCCCACGTGGGGCTCGTCGTAGACGGTGGGGCCGCAGACGTAGATGGCAGCCCGACCCGGTTCCCGCAGCTCCAGGGGCAGCACCGCCCCGGCCGCGGTGTCGTGGAGGCGCAGCACGCCGGCGAGCGTACCGTGGCCCGGCCCGGCCCGGCCCGGCCCGGCCAGGGCCGTCCGGGGCGGGCCTAGCGCCGGCCCAGCCGCTCCGCCACGGCGTCCACCACCGACCGGGCCACGTCACCCGCCGTCTGGGGGAGGGAGCGCAGGAAGCTCGGGTCGAGGACCCCTCCGGCCCGGTCGTCGAAGGCCCCGCGGGCGCCGTGGTCGCCGCCGCCCTCGCCGTCCACGGGCGACACCAGGTTGTCGGCGCGATCGGGCCGGGCCGGCTCGTCGGTCTGCTGGGACCACACACCGGTGCGGGCCGCGTACCGGGCCACGACCGACGGAGCCACGGCCTCGGCGGCGATCAGCAGGGTGCTCCACCCTCCGAGGATCCGGGCGCGGGGGGCGTCGGCGGCGGCGGCCACGATGGCCCGGGCCGCCACCTCGGGCTGGTAGATGGGCGGCACCGGCTGGGGCCGGCGGGCCAGCCGGGAGCGGCACCACCCGAACTGGGGCGTGTTCACCGCAGGCAGGTGCACCGTCGAGATGCGCACCCCGCTGCCCTCCTCCAGCAGCTCGGCGCGGACCGACTGGGTGAAGCCCCGGGCCGCGAACTTGGCGCCGCAGTAGGCCGACTGGAGGGGGATGCCCAGGTAGGCCAGGGCGGACCCCACGTTGACTATGGTCCCCCGGTCGCGGGGCCGCATGTGGGCCAGCGCGGCCATGGTGCCGTGCACCTGGCCCAGGTAGGTCACCTCGGTGGCCCGGCGGAACTCCTCCGCCCCGATGTCGACCAGGCGGGCGAAGACCGTGGTCATGGCGTTGTTGACCCAGACCTCGATGGGCCCGAGCTCGGCCTCCACCTGCTCGGCGGCGGCGGCCACCTGGTCCCAGTCGGCCACGTCGGTGCGGACGGCCAGGACCACCGAGCCGGCCTCCTCGAGGTCGTGCACCGCGCCCTTCAGCCCGTCGGCGCCCCGAGCGAGGAGCCCGACGGCCGCGCCGCCGGCCGCGAAGGCCCGGGCCGTGGCCCTGCCCACCCCGGCCGACGCCCCGGTGACCACGACCACCGGCCGGCCGGTGGCGGAGGCCCCCACTACCGGGCGGTCTGGCCGGCGGTGGCCTCGATGGGCTCGGCCCCACGCCGACCGCCGCCCACCTCCACCTTCCGGGGCCGCGACGCCTCGGCCACCGGGATGGTGAGCAGCAGGATGCCGTCCTCGTAGGAGGCCCGCACCTCGTCGTAGTCCAGGGTGTCACCGAGGAAGATCTGGCGGCTCATGGTGCCCTCCGGGCGCTCGCGGACCAGGACCTCGTCCTGGTCGCCGTAGTCGTGGCGGCGCTCGGCCCGCACCGTCACCACGTTCCGCTCCACGGTGAGGTCGATGCTGGGAGGGTCGACGCCGGGCAGGTCGAACTGGACCATGACCTCGTGGTCCCGCCGCCAGGCGTCCATGGGCATGGCCCGGATCTCGCTCCCTCCCCACAGCTGCTGGGTGATGCGGTCGAGCTCACGGAACGGGTCGTGTCGGATCAGCATGTCCCCTCCTGTTGTCGGCGCTCCGTCTCCCACTCTGGGCCGACGCCCCTCTGCTACCCGCGCCCGACCCCGACCATTCCTCGGCTGGTCCACCCGGCGCCGGCCTCCTCCTCCCCGAGGACACCGGTCAGGCCCCGGGCCGCCGCCCCCCGCCCCCGGGCCACCAGGTAGGCGGCGAAGCCGGCCCAGGCGGCCACGCCGATGCCGACCCGCACGGCGGTGGGCCAGGGCCGGCCGGTCACGAAACCCTCGATGACCCCGGCGACGGCGAAGGCGGCCACCAGGCCCAGCGCGACCACCACCGACCGCCGTCCCTCCTCGGCCAGGGCGTCGGCGCGGGAGCGGTCCCCCGGCACGACGACCGCCCATCCCAGCCCCAGGCCGGCGGCTCCGGCGATCACCACCGCGGTCAGCTCCAGCAGGCCGTGGGGCAGGATCAGCCCCCAGAACCGCCCCGGCTCCCCGGCGGCGGCGAAGAGCCCGGCGGCCACGCCCAGGCTGGCGCCGTTGACCGCCAGGATGGCGGCGGTGAGGACGCACAGGAGGATCCCCACCGCGAAGGCCATGATCGCCACCCGCACGTTGTTGGTGAAGACCTCGGCGGCGAAGACGGCGGCCGCGTCCGAGGAGTAGTAGTCCTCGAAGTCCTCCTCCACGTAGGCCTCCCGGACCGCGGCGGGGGCGGCCGCCTCCACGGCCCGGTCCGAGGTCACCAGCCAGACCCCGGCAGCCGTGGCCGGGACCACGAGCAGCAGCGCGCTCACCGCCACGAAGCGCCGGGAGGCCCAGACCGCGGCGGGGAAGGTGGTGGCGAAGAAGCGACCCAGACGGCGCGGGGCCCGGGGCCGGGTCCCGTAGACGACGGTGCCGGCGCTGGCCACCGCGCCGCTGAGGCGGGCGACGAGGGCGGGGTCCCGGTAGGTGGTCCGGGCCTGGGAGAGGTGGGTGGAGCAGCGCTGGTACAGGCGGACCAGCTCGTCCAGCTCGGCGGCGTCGAGGCGACCCAGGCTGCGGCTGGCCCGCCCCGCCAGCTCGCCCAGGCGGTCCCAGGACCCCGAGTGGGTGGCCACGAAGGCATCGATGTCCATCGCCCCGGCGACGGTACCGGCTCGGGGCGGGGCCGGCCCGGCGCGCCGGCACCGCTACCGTGGATGGATGGCCGCGTCCACGCCGTCGCTGGTCACGCCCGAGGCGGTGGTCCTCGAGCTGCAGACCGCGAGCGTGGCATCGCGCCTGCTGGCGGTCACCATCGACCTCGTCCTCCAGGCCATCTTGGCGGTGGTGGCGGTCACGGGGCTGTTCGCCGCCGTGGGGGTCCCCGCCAGCCCGGCGGGCGCGGGCGCGGCCGCGGTGATCACGGTCACCGCCATCGTCCTCGGCTACCCCATCGCCTTCGAGACCCTGTGGCGGGGGCGGACCCCGGGCAAGGCGGCGCTGGGCCTGCGGGTGGTCACGACCGAGGGCGCTCCGATCCGCTTCCGCCACGCCGCCGTCCGCGGCTTCCTGATCCTGGTCGACCTGTACCTGACAGGCGGGGCCGCCGCCGTGGTGGCCATCCTGGCCACCCGCCACGACCAGCGTCTGGGCGACCTGGCCGCCGGGACCCTGGTGCGACGGGAGCGAAGCGGGGCGTCTCCACCCACATCGGTGCGCTTCCCGGTGCCAGCCGGCCAGGAAGGCTACGCCGCCACCCTCGACGTCTCGGGGCTGGGGCCCGAGGAGTACGGGGCGGTCCGCTCCTACCTGCTGCGGGCAGCCTCGCTCCCCGCCGACGCCCGCCGGTCCCTGGCCGGGCGGGTGGCCGCCACCGTGGCCGCCCGGATGCGCCACCAGCCACCCCCCGAGGTGGACCCCGAGACGTTCCTGGCGTGTGTGGCTGCCGCCCATCAGGCCGCCGCCCGCCAGGCCCCCGCCCCGTCCCCGACGGGAGCCCTGGGGACGGCGGTGGCGGGGGGGACCCGCCCCGGCGGCGGCGGCTTCGCCCCTCCGCCCTGAGCGGCCTGGGCCGACCACGCCGCCGGGACGGGGTCACCCACGCCGGTACCGTAGGGACGATGGTGACGACCTACCTGGACCACGCCGCCACCACCCCGACCCGGCCGGAGGCGGCCGAGGCCATGTGGCCGTTCCTGACCCGACGCTACGGAAACCCCTCGGGTGGCCACGCCTTGGCCCGGGGCGCCCACCAGGCCGTTGAGGAGGCCCGTGACACCGTCGCCGCGTGCCTGGGCTGCCAGCCCCGGGAGGTGGTCTTCACCAGCGGCGGGACCGAGGCCGACAACCTGGCCGTGGCCGGGGTGGTGGGCCGGAGGGGCGGGGTGGCGGTGGCCAGCGCGGTCGAGCACCACGCTGTCCTCCACGCCGTGGAGGCGGTGGGCGGGCGGTTCGTCGGGGTCCGCCCCGATGGGCGGATCGACCTCGACGCCCTGGCCGACGGGCTCGGCCCCGAGGTCTCCCTGGTCTCGGTGATGCTGGCCAACAACGAGGTCGGCACCGTCCAGCCGCTCGACCTGGTGGTCCAGGTGGCCCGGGAGCGGGCGCCCCAGGCCGTGGTCCACACCGACGCCGTGCAGGCCCTCTCCTGGCTCGACGTGGCCGACGCCGCCGCCGGTGCCGACCTGGTCGCGGTGAGCGCCCACAAGCTGGGGGGGCCCCAGGGCGTGGGGACCCTGGTGGTGCGTGAGGGCGTCGACCTCCGGCCGTTGTTGCGGGGAGGGGGTCAGGAGCGGGAGCGGCGCAGCGGCACCCACAACGTGGCCGGCATCGTGGGCATGGCCGCGGCCATTCGGGCCACGGTCGAGCAGCGCCAGGCCACGGTGGAGCGGGTGGCCCGGCTCCGGGACCGGCTGGCCGAGGGGCTCCTCACCACCGTGCCGGGCTGTCGGGAGTCCGGCACCCGGGCGACCAAGGTGGCGGCCACCTGCTCGCTGCTGTTCGAGGGGATCGAGAGCGAGGCCCTCCTCGTCCTGCTGGACCGGGCCGGCGTCTGCGCCACGGCCGCCTCCTCCTGCGCCAGCGGGGCCATGGAGCCCTCTCACGTCCTGGCGGCCATGGGCGTGCCCCGGGACCTGGCCGCGGGCTCGCTGCGGCTGTCGCTGGGCTGGCCCTCGACCGAGGCCGACGTCGACCGGGCCCTGGAGGTCGTCCCCGGGGCGGTGGCCCAGCTCCGTTCCCGCTCCGCCGCCCTGGGCTCCGCCGCTCTCGGCTCCGCCACCCCGGCATGAACGTCCTCGCCGCCCTGAGCGGCGGGGTGGACTCCTCGGTGGCGGCGGCGCTCCTGCTCGAGGCCGGCCACGAGGTGACGGGCTGCACCCTCAACCTGTGGGGCGGGGCGTCCGACACCGGGTGCTGCTCGGTGGCCGACGTCGACGACGCCCGGCGGGTGGCCCAGCAGCTCGCCATCGACCACTTCGTCTTCGCCTTCGGTGAGGACTTCGAGGCCGGCGTGGTGGCGCCCTACGTGGCCGCCCACCGCGCCGGCCGCACCCCGAACCCCTGCGTGGAGTGCAACCGCACCGTCAAGTTCGACCGCCTCTGGCGACGGGCCCACGTCCTCGGCTTCGACGCCGTGGCCACCGGTCACCACGCCCGGGTGGCCCACGACGGGCGGGCGTGGCGGCTGCGGCGGGGCGCGGACCGGGTCAAGGACCAGAGCTACGTGCTGCACATGCTGGGCCAGGCCCAGCTGGCCCGCACCGTCCTCCCCGTAGGGGAGCTGACCAAGCACGAGGTCCGGGCCCGGGCCGCGTCGCTGGGGTTGCGCACGGCGGCCAAGCCCGACAGCCAGGACGTCTGCTTCATCACCTCCGCCGGGGGGCGCCGGGCGTTCCTGACCGAGCGGATGGGGCTGACCCCGGGCCGGGTGGTCGACCGGGCCGGCGAGGAGGTGGGGTCGGTCCCCGCCTTGGAGCTGGTGACGGTGGGGCAACGCAGGGGCCTGGGGGTGGCCGGCGGGGGCCAGCCTCGCTACGCCACCTGCGTGGACATGGCCACCGCCACCGTCACCGTCGGACCCGCAGAGGACCTCCTGGTCCGAGAGGTCACCCTCACCCACCTGTCATGGGTGGCGGCGCCGGCCGAGGGGGAGGTGGCGGCCCAGTGCTCTGCCCACGGTCCCCCCCACCCCGCCACCTTCGACCCCACCACCGCCACCGTGCGCTTCCACCGGCCCGCCCGGGCCGTGGCGGGTGGCCAGATCGTGGTGCTGTACCGGGGCGAGGAGGTCCTCGGGGGGGGGACGGCGGCATAGCCGGCCGGTCGCGGCGCCGTTGCTCTACCGGCTCGCCCCCAGGCGGCGGGAGCGGGCCTCGGCCAGGACGGCGCCGGGCCGGGTCGGGGTGAAGAGGACCGCGTCGTGGCGGACCGGCTCGGCCCGCCTCGGGCCCCGGGACGCCCGGAGCAGGGGCGCCGCCTCGGTGAGCCGAACCTCCAGGGCCAGCCCCAACGCCCGGCCGGTGAGGTCGAGGGCGTCGGTGCCCGCCGGCGCCGCCCCCACCGCCGCCACCTCGGCCCGGCGGAAGAGCACCGGGTCCTGGAGGGCCAGGTGGTCCTTCAGCACCACCCCGGCGGGGACGAACACCACCCACCGCTGGGTCAGGGCCAGCAGGGACCGGGACAGCACCACCGTCACTGGCGCCCCTGCCAGCACGGCGAGAGCTCCCGCCACCCACTGCCGGGCGGCCAGCAGCAGGGGACCGGCGGTCACCGCCGCCGCCAGCACCGCCCACGCCAGCGGCACCAGCCCGACCATGACCGGCGCCGGCGGGCGCAGCAGGTACCGGCGCTCTCCGGGGTAGGCCCCGCCGTTGACGAATGCCGTGCCGACCTCGGGGGCGAGGGCCACCACCGCCGCCGCGGTGGCCACGGCCAAGGCCGGGGCCGAGCCCGTCCCGCTCAGCGCCGCCGCCACCGTGGCGGCCAGGCCGGCGGGAGCCACGACCCGGACCAGGGCCAGCCCGGCCGGGCGGGGCACCAGCAGGGCCAGTACCACCACCGCCCACCCCGCCCACAGCCCCACCGAGGCGGTGGCGCGCACCGGCGCCGACCACGGGTCGAGGGCGGCGGCCAGGGGCGGCCCGGACGTTACGGGCAGCACCAGCCACGCCAGGCGCAGCGACCACAGCCAGGGGTCGAGCCGCGCCACCAGGCGAGACTTGCGCACCGGCGACGGTACCGCCAACGCCGGGGCCGGGGCCGGCTCTCCGGTCACTCCACGTCGCCCAGCGACGTCCAGCGACCGGAGAAGGAGGGAACACCCCATGGAGCCGGCCGAGCGCTTGGAGGACCTGCCCGCCACCAGGCGAGACTTGCGCACCGGCGACGGTACCGCCAACGCCGGGGCCGGGGCCGGCTCTCCGGTCACTCCACGTCGCCCAGCGACGTCCAGCGACCGGAGAAGGCGGGAACGCCCCATGGAGCCAGCCGAGCGCTTGGAGGACCTGCCCGCCACCGAGGCGGCGCGTCCCCCAGGTGGTCGACGCCGTCAGCCCGATACCGGTCATAGCGGCCGGAGGGATCGCGGACGGGCGGGGGCTCGCCGCTCAAGGGATCAACATCGGCACTCGCTTCGTCGCATCGACGGAGAGCGGCGTTGCCGACGAATGGAAGCGTGCCATCGTCGCCGCCGAATCGGAGGACACGGTCAAGATCAGCTTCGCCGAGCACGTGGCGCCGCCCGTGACCGAGGGCGGCTGGCCGACGCTCCCCCGGTCGTTGCGCACCCCATTCATCGACGCCTACAACGACCGTCCGGAGGAAGCCGCGCGGCAGGCGGACCGGCTTCGCAAGGAACTGATGGACGCGCTGAGCGAGGGCGAGGCTCATGAGCTCATCCCTTTGACTGGAGAGACCGCCGGCCTGATCAAGGACGTGATTCCCGCGGTCGAGATAGTGCGAAGGATGATAGAAGGAGCAGAGCAGGCGTTCGCCTCGATGGAGGACCTCATCCGCGCTTAGGCCCCTGTCGAGTCGGCGAGCTGCGGGCGGAGCCGCCGGCCCATCGCCGATCCCATTAGCCTCGACCCGTGGTCGCCTGCGACTGCCCCGCCCACGCCGCCGGGGCCGACCCAGCCGAGCTGGCCGCCCACCTGCGGGCCCAGATCGCCCACCACAACCGCCGCTACTACCAACTCGACGACCCCGAGATCCCCGACGCCGAGTACGACGCTCTGGTCCGCCGCCTGGCCGGCGTGGAGACGGCCCACCCCGAGCTGGTCTCCCCCGACTCCCCCACCCAGCGGGTGGGCGCGCCGCCGTCGGAGCAGTTCGCCCCGGTGGAGCACCTGGTGCCGATGATGTCGCTGGAGAACGCCGCCACCCTGGAGGAGCTGCGGGCGTGGGGCGGCCGCCTGACCCGGCGGGTGGCCGAGGCCTCGGCCTTCGTGTGCGAGCTCAAGATCGACGGTGTGGCCATGTCGCTGCGCTACGAGGGCGGGGCCCTCACCAGGGCCGCCACCAGGGGGGACGGCCGGGTGGGCGAGGACGTGACCGGGAACGTCCGCACCATCGACAGCGTCCCCGACCGCCTCCGGGGGGACGCCGTGCCCGATCTGGTGGAGGTCCGCGGCGAGATCTACATGCCGCTCTCGGCCTTCGAGGCGCTGAACAAGCGCCAGGCCGCCCTGGGCGGGCGCCCCTTCGCCAACCCCCGCAACTCGGCGGCCGGCTCCCTGCGTCAGAAGGACCCGGCCGTGACCGCCGGCCGGGAGCTGGCCCTGACCACCTACCAGCTCGGCGCGGTGGAGGGCGGGCCGAGGCTGCGGACCCACACCGAGACGCTCGGCCTCCTGGCCGCCCTGGGCCTGCCGGTGATCGCCGAGACCCGCACCGTGGGGACCCTCGACGAGGCCTACGACCGGTGCCGCCACTGGCTCGAGCACCGACACGACCTCGACTACGAGATCGACGGGGTGGTCGTGAAGGTCGACGACCTGGCCCTGCGGGATGAGCTCGGTAGCACCGCCAAGGCCCCCCGGTGGGCCGTGGCCTACAAGTTCCCCCCCGAGGAGCGCACCACCCGGCTCCTCGACATCATGGTCTCCATCGGGCGCACCGGGAAGGCCACCCCCTTCGCCCAGCTCGAGCCGGTGCTGGTGAGCGGGTCGACGGTGCGCCAGGCCAGCCTCCACAACGAGGACCAGGTCCGGGCCAAGGATGTCCGCCCCGGCGACACCGTGATCGTGCGCAAGGCCGGGGACGTCATCCCCGAGGTGGTCAAGCCGGTGCTGGGAGAGCGGCCCGAGGGCCTGGCGGCGTGGACCTTCCCGAGCACCTGCCCCCGCTGCGGCGGTCCCCTGGTCCGCATCGAGGGCGAGAGCGACACCTTCTGCGTCAACGTCGACTGCCCCGCCCAGCAGCGGGCCCGTCTCGAGCACTTCGGCTCACGGGGCGCCATGGACATCGAGGGCCTGGGCGAGCGCACCTCCCTGCTGCTCCTCGGCCGGGGCCTGGTGGCCGACCCCGGCGACCTGTACCGCCTCACCCTCGGGGACGTCCTCGGGTTGGAGGGCTTCGCCGAGGTCTCGTCCCACAACCTCCTCGACGCCATCGACGCCTCCCGCTCCCGGCCCCTGGCCAACCTGCTGTTCGGCCTCAACATCCGCCACCTGGGCCAGGCCGGGGCCCAGGTGCTGGCCCTGACCTTCGGAAGCCTGGACCGCATCCTCGACGCCTCCGAGGAGGAGCTGGCCCAGGTGGACGCCGTGGGGCCGGTGATCGCCCGCAGCGTGGCCCAGTTCTTCGCCCTCCCCCGCAACCGGGCGCTGGTGGAGAAGCTGCGCGCCGGCGGCGTCGACTTCGGCCGGGTGGAGGTGCCCGCCGAGCCGCAGGTCCTGGGGGGCATGTCGATCGTGGTGACCGGCACCCTCCAGCACCACAGCCGGGAGGGGGCCGAGGAGGCCATCACCGCCCGGGGCGGGAAGGCACCGGGCAGCGTGTCGGGGCGTACCACCGCCCTGGTCGTGGGGGAGGGACCGGGCCAGGCCAAGCTGTCCCGGGCATCGGAGCTGGGAGTCCCCGTCCTCGACGAGGACGGCTTCGACCACCTTCTCGCAACCGGTGAGGTACGGGCCCAGGGCCCGTGAGGCGGTGGTGAACCCGTGAGCGAGAGGGTCGAGTCCCACTTCGAGGCGTCGGTCGACGAGGGCACCGTCCGGCTGCGGCGGCGGTGGACGGCCATGCTGGCCACGGGGGCGGTGGGAGGCATCGACGTGGGCGTGGGCGTGCTGGCCCTGCTGGTCGTCGAGCACCAGACCGGGAGCCGCCTGCTGGGGGCGCTGGCCTTCACGATCGGGTTCTTCGCCCTGACGCTGGGCAACAGCGAGCTGTTCACCGAGAACTTCCTGGTCCCCATCACCGCGGTGGTGGCCCGCAACGCGGGTTGGGGGGCGCTGGCCCGCCTCTGGACCCTCACCGGGGTGGCCAACCTGGCCGGTGGCTACCTCATGATGGCGGTGGTGATGGCCGGTCTGCCCGAGCTGGGAGGGACGGCGAACAAGGTCGCCCGGTTCTACCCCGAGCTGGGCCTGGGGCCGAAGGCGTTCAACCTGGCCATCCTGGGCGGGGTCGTGATCACCCTGCTCACCTGGATGGAGGTGGGCACCGCCTCGATCATGGCCAAGCTGGTGGCGGCCGGCAGCGCCTCGTTCGTCCTCGCCGCCGCCCCCCTCGACCACGCCGTGGTGGTCTCCCTCGAGATGTTCGCCGCCCTGCGGGGCGCGGCCGCCTTCGGCTACACCGACTGGCTCGAGGTCACCACTCTGGCGGCGGTGGGGAACCTGGTCGGGGGGGTGGGGCTGGTCACCCTGCTCCGCCTGGCCCAGGTCGGCCGGCGCAAGGTCGCCGCCGAGAAGGCCGGCGACCGAGGCGGCGCTGGGGCCGGCGCCGGGCTCGGCGCTGGGGCCGGCGGCGACCACCCTGCCCGCCCCGGCCCTCCCGAAGGGGTCACACCACCCGGAAGCACCAGGTGACCGGACGCCCGTCGGACTCCCTGGTCTCCGAGACCGGCCGCCACAGGTGGGCGGTGGCGCAGCGCCGTCCCGGGGGCAGCCGCTCGACGACCTTGCCCGGCCCCGGCACGAAGAACACGATGCCCTGGGGGTCGACCCCGGGCCGGGGGTCGAAGCAGTCGTCGAAGCAGTTGATCTGGTCGGGAGGGATCTCCACCCCCTCGACCTGCAGCGCCGCGGCCCACCCCGGGGCCAGGTCCAAGCCGATCTGGGTCTGGCGCAGCTCCAAGGTGGCGCCGGCGGCGGGCAGGAAGCGCTCCACCGCGTCCTCGCCGGCGCGCCCGGGCTGCTGCTCGTCACCGCCACCGAGGGTGAAGGCGAAGACGAACAGGAACAGCGCCAGCCCCAGCAGGGCGGTGATGATGGCGCGGCGGGGCGTGATCACGGTGGGCCCGGGGCGGGCCGGGACGGGCTCATGTGAGCGCATCTTGGCCGACCGGTGCCCGCCGCGCCGAGCCGGTCCCCATCGGCCGCCGATTGTCCCGGTGAAGGGAATGGCGCGGGCTAGCCTCGACCGGTGGCCACGTCTCGGCTGACCGAGCAGCTCGGTCGGGTCCTGGGCGATCGTTACCGGCTGGTCGCCCCCATCGGCACCGGCGCCTCCGCCCGGGTGTTCCTGGCTGACGACACCGTCCTGCGCCGCCGGGTGGCGGTGAAGATCCTCCACCCCGCGCTCGCCTCCGACCAGGCCTTCCTCCGGCGCTTCCGGGCCGAGGCCCAGGCCGCCGCCGCCCTGAACCACCCCAACGTCATGGCCGTGTACGACTGGGGGGAGGACGACGGCCCCTACCTGGTGCTCGAGCACCTCGGCGGCGGCAGCCTGCGCGCCCTCCTCGATCAGGGCACCCGGCTCTCGCCCTCCCAGGCCCTCGTCGTGGGCATGGACGCGGCCAGGGCGCTCGACGTGGCCCACCGCCGGGGCTTCGCCCACCGGGACATCAAGCCCGCCAACCTCCTCTTCGGCGACGACGGTCGGCTGCGCATCGCCGACTTCGGGGTGGCCCGGGCCCTGTCGGAGGCGGCCCGGTCAGAGTCGGCGCTGACCGAGCCCGAGGCCGGCCTGGTCGGAACCGCCTCCTACGCCGCGCCCGAGCAGGCCCGGACCGGTCAGGTCGACGGGAAGGCCGACGTCTACGCCCTGGCGCTGGTGCTGATCGAGGCCGTCACCGGCACCGTCCCCCTGGTGGGCGACGACCCGTTGAGCACGCTGCTGGGCCGGGTCGAGGCGGCCGTGCCCGTCCCCGGCGCCCTCGGCCCCCTGGCACCGGTCCTGGCCCGGGCCGGTAAACCCGACCCGGCCGACCGCCCCGACGCCGCCGACCTGGGCCGGGGCCTGATGGCCGCCGCCCGCCACCTCGACCCCCCCGAGCCCCTCCCCCTGGCCGGGAGCCCGGGGGCCGATGGCGGCGAGGACCGCTCGGAATGGACCCAGCCGGCGTCGAGGCAGGGCCAGGGCGACTCGACCGTGGTCCCGGGCCATGCGACCGCCGTCTTCGACGTCACGGTCTTCGACCAGGACCAGGCCGGCGGCGAGGGCAGGGCCGGCGGCGAGGGCAGGGCCGGCGGCGAGGGCAGGGCCGGCGGCGAGGGCAGGGC
>JBOGHU010000065.1:0-8689 GCA_050742255.1 Acidimicrobiales bacterium | reverse complement strand
GGCGCCGTCCCGGTCGCCGGTCCGGGCACGGTCCCGGGCCGTGCACAGGTCCTGGCGCGCCGCCAGGTGGGGCGAGGCGGCGGCGGTCGGGGCCCGCCTCCCACCGCCGTCCCGGGCCTCCACGATGGCCACGGCCGACGCTCCCGCCACCACCGCTACCACCACCACCCACCCTGCCCGACGGAGACGACAGCGGTCACGGGGCACTGGCACGGCCATCGCCGTCAGGCTAGTGCGGAGCGCGTCAGGGGCCGGGCCGGCGGCGACGGCACCGGTCCACGGCGGCCAGGTACAGGCCCAGGCTGGCCAGGAAGACGGCGTACCAGATGAGGTTGCGGCCGGGCACGAAGTGGGTGGCGATGTGGCCGAGGAACACGTCCATCCACCGCTGGTGCGCCACGCCGGCCACGAACTCGAGGTCGGGGAACATGGCCACCAGGTGCCCCAGCACCGGCCACAGCAGCGGCAGGGGCACGGGCCGGCGGGTGCGCAGGGTCACCGCCGCATGGCAACGAGGGCGACCGCAGCACCCACGAAGAGGTGGGTGAACCAGTGGAAGCGGGCGTCGTGGCCCCGGTAGGAGAGGAACAGGCCCACCTCGACCGCCAGGGGCGGCAGGCACCAAAGGCACAGGCGCAGGCGCAGGCGGCGGGCCGTGCCGGTGGCGGTGCCGGCGGTCACGGCGCGGCCCCGAGGATGGTCGCCACCTCGTCCAGCTGCTGGGCGACGGTGGGGTCGAGGGTGCGGTAGCGGGTGTCGCCCGACCAGTCGACCACGGCGTAGCCGACCGGCGGTCCGCCGCCCCTGGGGGTGCGAACCCCGTACCGCCGGGCCAGCTCAGCGGTCGGGTCCTCCACCACCGCCGCCGCGGTGGGGCAGGGGGCGTCGGAAGCCGGGGCCGCCACCACCACGGCCAGGTCGGCCCGCTGGGCCAGGTCGGTGCCGGCCAGGGCGTGGCACAGCTCGCCCACCCGTCCCCCCCGCAGGAAGAGCACCACCGCCAGCCGGCCCGGGGCGGGCACCCCGGCGGCCACCTCCGGCGCCGGCTCGGGCAGGTGCCCCACGTCGAGGAGGCCGGGGCGCTGGAGGGCGGGGGTCGGGGTCGTCGAGGGGGCCCTCCGCCGCCCGGGCCGCCGCCAGCAGGATCCCGAAACCGACGGCGGCGGCCACCCACACCGCCACCAGGGCCCGGCGGGCCGGCACCGGGGGCGGGTGGGTCACGGTGTGGAGCCCCTCCTCAGCAGCGGGCGCCCGCGGCCGGGACCCACTCCACGGCCCACGGGTCCTCGGTGCCGCCGTGCCCGTCGGCGACCCGCCCGCACCCGGCCCACCATCACCTGGTCGGCCGCCATGGCCTCGGGGCGGGAGCGGGGTTGCCGGACCGGAAGTCGCCGGTCCCGAAGCCGGCGCCGGTCCCGAAGCCGGCGACGGTGAGGTACCCCCGGCCGAGGGGGCTGAAGGCCAGGAAGGAGGCGCCGTGGGCTGCGCACCACGGGACCACCTCGGCCAGCGGTCCCCGGGTCCACAGCGACAGCTCGGACTTCACGGTCGCCTCCTGGTGGGGGGCGTGGGCCCGGTCCAGCTCCTCCACGGCCACTCAGAGGGCCCGAGAGCCCGGCCCTTGCCGGGCCGCCCGTCAGGTGCATGGCGTGGCTGGCCCGCGTCGTCAACGACCACCCAGGTCGAGGGCGCGGCGGATCACCGCCACCGACTCCTGCGTAGGCCCACGACCGTCCCGCACTACGGTCGGGGTGGTCGGGGTCATGCCCCCATTGTGGGGGCGAGGTAAGAGTAAGAATGTGGCATGCCCCCGAAGCTCGGTCGCCCCAGCGCGACCCGAGGGTGCCCGCCCCGCCCCACCGCCCCCACGCCCGCCGAGCTGGGGTTCGTGCCCAGGCCCATGGTCCGCTGGCTCGATCCCAGGCAGCTCGTCGACACCACGGCCCGGGTGGTGCTCTCGGGCATCCTCGGCACCTACGCCGACCGGCGGGAGCTCCAGGCCCTGGCCGATTGAAAGGTGGTCGACCGGTCGGACGCCTCCGAGCTGTGGCTCGACTACGTCGCCGACCTGGGCGACGGGTGGATGCCCACCTACACCGTGGCCAGGCTGATCGCCAGGGAGGGGCTGGCGCTGGAGTGGGACGGGAGGACCATCGCCACCGAGCGGGGGCGTCTCCTGGTCATGGGCGGTGACCAGGCCTACCCGGTGCCCAAGCGGTCGGAGTACGAGGACCGGCTGCTGGGCCCGTACCGGGCGGCGCTGCCCTGCGTGCCGGGAGAGCCCCCCGAGCTGTTCGCCGTGCCCGGGAGCCACGACTGGTACGACGGGCTGCTCAACTTCATCAGCGTCTTCTGCCGCGGGCACTGGATCGGGGGGTGGAGGACCCGACAGAGCCGGAGCTACTTCTCCGTCAAGCTCCCTCACGGGTGGTGGCTGTGGGGGATCGACATCCAGTTCGGCGCCTACATCGACGACGCCCAGCTTACGTACTTCTCCGCCGTCGCCAGCGATCACGTGCAGCGGGGTGATCGCATCATCCTCTGCCTGTCCAAGGAGGTGGCCAGCGGTGCGGAGAAGGCCGAGCTGTACACCGAGCGCAACCTCGCCTACTTCCAGCGCGAGATCATCGAGCCGACCGGCGCCCAGGTCATGGTGTACCTGAAGAGCGGCCGGCACCACTACTGCCGCTACCAGGAGGAGGACGGTCCACACCAGCACATCACCGCCGGTGGTGGCGGGGCGTTCCTCCACCCCACCCACCACCTGCCCGAGCACCTGGACCTGGCCGACAAGGGGCAGACGAGCCCCTACCGACGGGCTGCCGTCTACCCGTCGCTCGACACCTCGAAGCGGTTGCGCAAGCGGCTCTGGCTGCTGCCGCTGCGCAACCTCCCCTTCACCGCCGTCCTCGGCGGCGTCCACGTCCTGCTGGCTCTCACCCTGGGGCTGCAGCTGCGGGGCGGGTACGTCTCGCTCGAGCTCGACGACCTGTGGTGGGCGCTGTGGGAGAGCCCGACCGCGGTCATGCTGATGGTGCTGATGCTCCTCCTGCTGGGGGCCATGGTCCGCTTCGCCCACGACGCCCGGGGGCTCACCCGGCTCCTGCTGGGCTCGGTGCACTCGGGCCTGCAGCTGGCCGCCACCGCCGGCTTCATGGTCGCCGCCTCCCGGCTGACCGGCGCCCTCCCCGTGCAGGGCCCGGCCGCCCTGGCCACCTTCTTGGGCCTGCTGGGGGCCCTCGGGGGCCTCGGGGGCAGCCTGGGCATGGCCGGCTACCTGTGGGCCACCAACTGCCTGGGCTTCCACGGGAACGAGGCGTACGCCCTCCTCCGGGTCATGGACTACAAGCACTTCCTCCGGCTGCACATCGACCGCGACGGCGGGCTGACCCTCTTCCCGATCGGCATGGAGCGGGTGTGCCGGAGCTGGCGGCTCTCCCCCGACGGGCCTCCCCACGCCCCCTGGTTCGACCCGGCCGAGGCCGAGCCGGCGGTGCACCTCGTCGAGGGGCCGGTCAGGGTCGGCGGCTGAGAGCCGGCCCCGACCCCCGGCCCCGACCCCCGGCCCTGGGCGAGGTTCACGAGCTGTCATTGCCGGGAGCGGCGTCCCCCGAGACGATGACGAGGACGGGACGCGAGCCCGACCTGCCACCGGGTCATCGAGGATGGCAGCCGCCGCCAGGCGGGGACGGCGCTCGGAAGCGGCTGCTGGCCGGGGCGCCCCGACCGACGGCTGCAGCTGGCGGGCGTGTCGACCGCCGTGGTGGAGGGCGGTGACGGCCCACGGTCGTCCTGCTGGACGGCCGGAGGACCTGGCGGGGATCAGCGTTCCCACGACGCTCGTCTGGGGGCGGCACGACCGCATCGCGCCGCTTCGGACCGCCGAGGCGACGAGCGCCCGCTACGGCTGGCCCTGCACCGGCCACTTCTCCCCGGGGGAGCAGCCGGAAGCGCTGCTGGGTGCGCTGCGGGCCGCGCTCGCCACCTCCTGAACCCGCGTGCCAAGGGCCCCAGGGCGTACCGTTGGGGTGGGCTACGGGGGGCGAGAGAGGAGGTCCTGTGCCCGAGGTGACCGAGACCCAGCTCCCGGGCGTGGGGGTACGCCACGAGTTCACCACCGCCGAGGGCGAGCGGGTCGGCGTGCTCTCCCACCGCAGCGGCCGACGGGAGGTGCTGGTCTACGACCGCAAGGACCCCGACGCCTGCTCGACGGTGGTGCACCTCAGCCGGGAGGACACCCGAACCCTGGCCGAGCTGCTGGGCGCCACCCAGGTCAGCGAGGCGCTGATGGCGGTGCAGCAACGCCTCGAGGGGCTGGCCATCGACTGGGTCAACCTGCCCGCCGGGTCGCGCTTCGTCGGCGCCACGATCGCTGACGGCAAGTTCCGCACCCGGACCGGGGTGTCCATCGTGGCCGTCCTCCGCGGCGAGACCACCGTCCCCGCCCCCGGACCGGAGTTCGCCTTCGAGCCCGGCGACGTGGCCGTCGCCGTCGGCACGCCCGAAGGGCTGACGCAGCTGGAGGAGCTGCTGCGGACATGAGGGACCGAGGGGGGCCCACCGGTCGTCCTCGAAGACCCCGCCTGCGCCGGCGAGCGGCGGGCGGGCGCGGGTCCTGCGCTCTCGGTCCCTGACGGTGGCCGCCACCCCCGGCAACGGCGATGCCGCTCTGGTGTTCATCGAGCTGGGGGCCATCACCATCGGGCTGGCCCTGCTGGCCCGGGTCTCGGCCCGCTGGGGCATCACCGCCATCCCCTTCTACCTGCTCGCCGGCCTCGCCTTGGGTGAAGGCGGCATCGTCCCCGTCGACGTCAGCGAGGACTTCATCTCCCTGGCTGCCGAGATCGGCGTCCTGCTCCTCCTGCTGACCCTCGGCCTCGAGTACACGACCGATGAGCTCCGCCACGGGCTCCGGGGCGGCGCCGTCCCCGGGCTGGTGAACGCCGCCGCCAACTTCACCCCCGGCTTCCTCGCCGGGGTGATGCTCGGCTGGGAAGCCCGCACCGCGGTCCTGCTCGGTGGGGTCAGCTGGGTCAGCTCGTCGGGGGTGACGGCCAAGGTGCTCACCGACCTGGACCGGCTCGGCTACCGCGAGACGCCGACCATCCTCGACCTGCTGGTGATCGAGGACCTGGCCATGGCCGCCTACCTGCCCGTGGTGGCGGCGGTGCTGGCCGGGACCGACCTGGCCAGCACTGCCCTCACGGTGGCCATCGCCCTCGCCGCCGTAGCCGCCATCCTCACCATGGCGCTGCGCTGGGGCCGGGTGCTCAGCCGCCTGCTGGCCCCCGCCTCCGACGAGGCGCTCCTGCTGTCGGTGTTCGGCCTCACCCTCCTGATCGGAGGGCTGGCGCAGCAGCTCCAGGTCTCCGCCGCCGTGGGCGCCTTCCTCGTCGGTCTGGCCCTGTCCGGACCGGTCCAAGAGCGCGCCAGCGTGCTCCTCGAACCCCTGCGCGATCTGTTCGCCGCCACCTTCTTCCTGTTCTTCTCCTTCCAGATCCGTCCGTCCTCGCTCGTCGCCGTAGCCGGCCCGGCGGCCGCCCTCGCTGGCGTCACGGCGCTCACCAAGCTCCTCAGCGGTTGGGTCGCTGCCGGGCGCGCCGGGGTGGCCACGCCCGGACGCCTCCGTGCCGGTGCCACCCTCGTGGCCCGGGGAGAGTTCTCCATCGTCATCGCCAGCCTCGGCGCCACCGCCGCCGACGGGGACGAGCTGGGCGCGCTGGCGGCCGGCTACGTCCTGCTGACCGCGGTCGCCGGGCCCCTCCTCACCAAGCACGCCGGCCGCCTGGCGTGGCCGCGCCGGGGCGCCCGGTCGTGATCGGTCGACCCGGCCCTCCCCCCGCCCCCCTGGTCAGGCGGAGCCCCGTTACCTAGGGTGACGCACCGACGGGGTGACCGGACGGGGGCCCGAGTGCGACGACTGCTGCTGGTGGTGTTGGTGTTCCTGGTGGTGGCGTTCCTGGTGGTGGCCCTGGCCGCCCCCGGTGCCCGGGCCGCGCCCGGCGGGGGGGACCCCTTCCAGCAGGAGCAGTGGGCGCTGGCCAAGGTGGGGGCGCCGGCGGCCTGGCCCACGGCGACGGGGGCGGGGGCGGTGATCGCGGTGGTGGACACAGGCGTCGACAGGGACCACCCCGAGCTGAGGGACGTGCTCACGGGAGGCGCCTCGTGGATCGACTGCGGGCCCGAGGCGGCCAAGCCCTGCCTCGACTCCTCCAAATGGGACGACAGGAACGGCCACGGGACCCACGTGGCTGGCATCGCTGCCGCCCCCCTCGACGGCGTCGGCGTGGTGGGCGTGGCCCCCGGGGCCCAGATCATGCCCATCCGGGTGCTGGGCGCCGCCGGTACCGGCGACGGTGACGACGTGGCCGCCGGGGTCCGCTGGGCCGCCGACCACGGGGCCGACGTCGTCAACCTCAGCCTGGGCGGGCTCCCTGTCGTGAGCCAGCTCGTCGACGGGACGGGGGTGGACCAGGCCTTCGCCGACGCCATCGCCTACGCCATCTCCAAGGGCGTGCTGGTGGTGGCCGCCGCCGGCAACGAGAGCGCCCCGCTCTGCGACGACGACTCGTTCCGCGTGGCCAACGCCGTGTGCGTGGGCGCCACCGACAGACGGGACCTGAAGGCCTGGTTCGGCAACTTCGGCGGCGGGACCGGCGGGGCCGCGGACCGCCCCGGCCTCGACGTGGTGGCGCCGGGCGGGCTGGGATCGGTCCTCTGCGACGATCCCGAGGACGTGCTCTCGACCTACGCCATCAGCGAGGACACCGTCTGCACCCGCCGCGTCGGCTACGAGACGCTGGCCGGCACCTCGATGGCGGCGCCCCACGTCTCGGGGATCGGGGCTCTCCTGGCCCAGCTCGGGACCAAGGGGACCGACGCGGCCCAGCGCATCCTGGCCACCGCCGACGACCTCGGCACCCCCGGCTGGGACCCGGTCTTCGGCTACGGGCGGGTGAACGCCGAGCGGGCGGTCACCGCCACCGGGTAGGGCCCGGCGGTGGCAGCGCCCGCTCCCCCGCCGTCTGGCAGCCCGCCGGCGGTCGTGCGGCCATCACCGCCAGGGGGGATCACGGCCCTGATCCGACAGTCGGGGGGGGCATCTGCGAGTTGACGTCCGAGCGGTGGCGCAACGAGGGTTTGCCATGCGCGACCCACGGCACGACTGGACCGTCGACGAGGCGGAGGCGTTGTTGACGCGGCCGTTCCACGACTTGCTGGCGGAGGCGCAGACGCTGCACCGGGAGCGCTTCGAGGCCCATGTGGTGGAGGGGGCGGTGCTGTTGTCGATCAAGACCGGCGGCTGCCCCGAGGATTGCGCGTACTGCCCGCAGTCGGCTCGCTGGTCTACCGGTGTGCCCGCCCAGCCGCTGTTGCGGGTCGAGGAGATCGTGGCGGCGGCGGAGCACGCCCGTGCAGTAGGTGCCACGCGCTTCTGTCTGGGCGCGGCGTGGCGGTCACCGTCGGACCGCCAGGTGGAGCACGTGTCCGAGGCGGTGAACGCTGTGCGCAGGATGGGGCTGGAGACCTGCGCCACGCTCGGAATGCTGACCCTTCCGCAGGCCCGTCGCTGGCGGGGGCGGGGTTGGACTACTACAACCACAACCTCGACACGTCGCCCGAGGCCTATGGGGCGATCATCACCACCCGCACCTACAAGGACCGCCTCGACGCCCTCGTCAACGTGCGGGCGGCAGGGATCCGGGTCTGCTGCGGCGGGATCGTGGGCATGGGCGAGACCCGCACCGACCGGGCCGGCCTGCTGGCGCAGCTCGCTCGGCTCGACCCGCACCCCGAGAGCGTGCCGATCAACCTGCTGGTGCAGGTGCCGGGCACGCCGCTGCACGGCACGGCGCCGATCGACGGCATCGAGCTGGTGCGCACCGTGGCGGCGGCGCGGCTGATGATGCCCGCCTCGGTGGTGCGGTTGTCGGCGGGGCGGACGGCGATGAGCGACGAACTGCAGGCGCTGTGCCTTCACGCCGGGGCCAACAGCATCTTCCTCGGCGATCGGCTGCTCACCACGGCCAACCCGGACCACAACCACGACCGCGACCTGCTCGCCCGCCTGGATACCACCGTCGCCCGGTCACCGGTCCTGCCATGACCGCCCTCGACGCCGAACCGCCGGCCGCCAGCGAGGTCCACGCCCACTGGCTGGCACGCGACGCGGCAGTGGTGTGGCACGGGTTTCACCCAGATGTCGTGCTACACCGACAACGCACCGGTCATCGTCGAGGGGGCCGACGGGCGGGAGCTCATCGACGTCGGAGGGAACCGCTACCTCGACGCCGTGTCGTCGCTGTGGGTCACCACGCTCGGCCATCGCGTGCCCGAGCTCGACGAGGCGTTGCGCGCCCAGATCGACCGCGTTGCCCACTCCACCATGCTCGGCAACGGCAACCGCGTGGTCATCGAGCTGGCCGAGGCGCTCGCACGGGAGGTTCCCGTCAACGAACCGCACTTCCTGTTCGCCTCCGACGGCGCCGCCGCCGTGGAGCAGGCGCTCAAGATCGCCTTCCAATACTGGGTCAACCTCGGGGTAACGGGTCGCACCCGCTACCTCGCGCTCGGCAACGCCTACCACGGCGACACCGTCGGTTCGCTGTCTCTCGGCGCCGGCGGCTTTGGCACGGACCAGTTCGACCCGCTGCGGTTTCCGGTCGTGCGCGCCCCCGGCTACGGCGAC
>JBOGHU010000064.1:0-10412 GCA_050742255.1 Acidimicrobiales bacterium | reverse complement strand
GCCGGGCATGCCAGCTAGCTCCGGGGGATTCAGCTCGGCTGTCTCTGACACCCCCAGAGCCTACCATACTTGATCTGCTTATGCAATACCCCCGGCCCAGAAAAGTCCAGGTCACAGCACCTTTCTTCAGCTACTTGCGGAGGTCTGAAGACTCGGCGACGATGAGGTCAAGAGCTCCATCCGTGAACTCGACATCCCGCTCCTGAGCCGGGATGGCCAGGGCCGCTCTCGCATAGTCGTCGCTGAGAGATCCGATCACCGGAAAGTCGAAGAGCCGCTCGGCGCAAGACTTCGCTTCACCCGCCAAGCCGGGTAGCTGCGGAAGGCCGGCACCGACGAGGACAACCGGAAGCGACAGCTGGGTGGTCCGGTGGACTGCACTGATGAGCGCCCCCAACTCCTCCGACCGCAAGTACTGGACCTCGTCGATCGAGAGGAGGAGCCCGGTGCTCCGGTCCTCGACCCAGGAGCGCTGGCGGTCAACGGAGCTTACCGGGTCTTATGGACAGCTGGCATAAGGTGAGTCCGCGCCGGACTGCCGGGAACTTGATTCTGGTGTGAGTGCCCCGAGTCATCCTCGAGACGAGCTTGAGTTCACGGAGGCCCGGCTCTGGCCGGTGAGCCCCACCCCCCGCCTCCCGGCGTCAGCATCCGCAGCACGTCGCCGGCCCGGAGGCGGATCGTGCACTTGTCGGGCAGTCGCTCAGCCCGGCCCTCGTCGCCCCGGGGCAGCAGCCAGTTCTCGCCCGGAGCTCCTGGCTCCCCGCCGGCCAGCCCCCAGGGCCGCGAGACGCGTCGCTCCGTGATCAGGCTGACCGTCACGTCCTCGAGCATGAGCAGGTCGCGCTCGATCCCCTCGCCCCCCGGACAGCGGCCAGCGCCACCGCTCCCCTGCCGCAGCCGGTACCGCAGCACCCGCATCGGGTAGGCGCGCTCCAGCGCCTCGATTGGCGTGTTCCTCGTGTTGGTCATCCCGGTGTGGACCCCGCTCTGGCCGGCCCCGGTGGGCCGGCCCCCCTGCCCGCCGGCGACGGTCTCGTAGTACACCCAGCCCTCGCCCCCCACCAGGACGTTGTTCATGGTGCCCTGGCCCGCGGCTCCGACCCGATCGGGTCGGAGCTGGGCCAGGGCCCCCAGGCACACGTCGGCCACCCGCTGGCTCACCTCCACGTTCCCCGCCCCCACCGCCACCGGCGGGCGGGCGGCGACCAGGGAGCCGGGTGGGGCGACGACCGTCACCGGGCGCATGGCCCCACCGTTGGCGGGGACGGTGGGATCGGTGCCGGCCCGCAAGGCGTAGGACACCGCCGACACCGTCACCGCCTCGACCGCGTTGACGTTGCCGGGGCGCTGGGCATCGGTGCCGGTGAAGTCGAAGGTGGCGCTGTCACCCTCGACGGTGAGGGTGAGGGCGATGCGGGCGGGGTGCCGCTGCTCGGGACGGGGGCCGGTCGAGTCGAGGACGTCGGCGAAGGACCACGACCCGTCGGGGAGGTCGGCCAGGGTGGCCCGCATCCGCCTCTCGCCGTAGGCGCAGACCTCCTCGAGGGGGGCGCCGGCGAAGGCGACCAGGCGTTCCACCCCGACCGCGTTGGCCCCCGCCTGGGCGTCGAGATCGCCCCGCCGCTCCTCGGGGGTGCGGGAGTTGGCCATCAGCACCGCCACCACCTCGGGGGTGAGGCGCAACGGTGGGAGGCGAAGCCCCTCCTGGCACGCCTCGGTGGCCTCGGGCGAGATGGAGCCCGGCGCCATGCCGCCCACGTCGGCGTGGTGGGCCCGGTTGGCGGCCCAGCCCACCAGGCGGCCATCGACGTGGCACGGGGCCACCAGGGTGAGGTCGTTGAGGTGGGTGCCCCCGGCGAAGGGGTCGTTGAGGACCACCTGCTGGCCCGGCCCCAGCCCGTCGGGACCGAAGGCCTCGATCGCCGCCGCCACCGATGCGGGCATGGAACCCAGGTGGACGGGGATGTGCTCGGCTTGCACCAGCATCTCACCGGCAGGCATGAACAGCGCCGCCGAGCAGTCGGCCCGCTCCTTGATGTTGGGACTGAACGCGGCCCGGCGCAGGACCGCCCCCATCTCCTCCGCCACCCCGGTGAGCCCGGCCACGAGCACCTGCAGGGCAGCGGGGTCGAGGGGGGGCCGGCCGCGGCTCATCCCCCTCATCCCCCGCCCCTCGTCAGCACCAGGGCACCCACGGGGCCGGGGACGGCCCGCCACCCCTCGGCCACCCAGATGGTGCAGTCGGGCTCGGCCACCACCGCCGGGCCCACCACCGCCCGGCGCTGGGGCGGGTCGGGCAGCTCGGTGACCCGGAGGGGGGCCGGCAGGGTGGCCCGGGCCCGCAGCGCCACCACCTCCACGGGGGCACCCGGCCGGGCGTAGCCGTTGCGGCGGCGGTGCTCGGCGGGAAAGTCGGCCACCTCGGCGACGGTGAGCTCGTGGCTCTGGCCCACGTAGCGGCAGTCGACCGCGGTTTTTGTAGCCGGGACCGGAACCTCTCCGGTCGAGCGCACACAAAGGGCGGAGACCGCCTGGCGGGCCAGCTCGGCCAGGGCGGTCCCGAGGCCACCGTGCCGGGTCGGGGTGGGCCAGGAGCGGACCAGGTCCGCCTGGAGGGGCGAGCACAGCAGGCCCACGGCCGAGAGCACCCCCGCCCGGGGCGGGACGATCACCGCCGGCATGCCGAGAGCGTCGGCCAGGGCACAGGCGTGGAGGGGCCCGGCCCCGCCGAAGGCCACCAGGGCCAGGCCCCGGGGGTCCACCCCCTGCTCCACCGACACCCGCCGGAGCGCCTGCTCCATCCCGGCGTCCACCACCGCCACCACCCCGGTGGGATCGACCCCGGCGGCGTCGAGTGCGGCCCGGGCTGCCCCCCGGTCGAGGCGGCCCAGCCCGGGGAAGGCGGCCCCGGCCGGGATCCGGCCCAGGAGGAGGTCGGCGTCGGTCACGGTGGGACGGGTGCCGCCACGCCCGTAGCAGGCCGGACCGGGCACCGCCCCCGCCGACCGCGGGCCGACCACCAGGGCCCCGCCGGGGTCGATCCGGGCGATGGACCCGCCGCCGGCGCCGATGGTGTGGATGTCGAGGGAGGGCAGGCGCACCGGGTAGCCGGCCGCCTCCCTCCCCGGGGCGGGTTCGGGAACGCCGCCACGCACCAGGCACACGTCGGTGCTGGTGCCCCCCATGTCGAAGGTGGTGGCGTCGGGCCACCCGCACGCGGCCGCCACCGCGGCCCCCGCCCGGACCCCGCCCGCCGGTCCGGACAGCAGCAGGGCGGCGGGCACCTCGGCCGCCTCGGCGGCGCTGATCAGGCCACCGGCCGAGGTCATCACCAGAACCTGATCGGCGAGGTCGTCCAGGGCGCCCAGGTAGGCCCGACAGCTCGGGGCGAGGTAGGCGCTCACCACCGTGGTGACGGTGCGCTCGTACTCGCGGAACTCGGGAGAGACCTGGTGCGAGCAGGTGACGTCCAGGCCCCGCCGGGCCAGGACCTCCGCCGCCGCCCGCTCGTGGGCCGGGTCGAGGTCGGCGTGGAGGAGGCAGACGGCCACGGCGGCGACGGCAGGGTCGAGCTCGGGCACGGTGGCCGGGTCGAGGGGTGCCAACTCGGTGCCGTCGGCGCCCAACCGTCCCCCGACCTCGTAGCGCCACGCCCGGGGCACCAGGGGCTCAGGGCGGTCGGCGGCCAGGTCGTACAGGGAGGGGCGGTCCTGGCGGGCGATCTCGATCACGTCGGCGAGCCCGACCGTGGTCACAAGGGCCACCGCCGCCCCCCGCCGCTCGAGCAGGGTGTTGGTGGCCACCGTGGTCCCGTGGGCCACCAGCTCGGGGCGGGCGGCTCCGAGCTGGAGCTGGCCCAGCCCGGCCCGGACCGCCTGCCCGGGGTCGTCGGGGGTGGACGGCACCTTGACCACCGACCCACTGCCGGCCACCACGTCGGTGAAGGTGCCCCCCGTGTCGACGCCGGCCCGCACGAGCTGGACCGTACCCTGGTGAGGGTGAGAGAGGTCGGGCCGTCCCCCCGGGACGAGATCGCCGGTCCGACAGCTTGTGTACGGTCCTCCCGATGGGTGGTGGCAAGCTGGGAGCCGGCCCCGGCGGCGACGGGGTGAGCCGGCTGTGGGTGCTGGCCACGGCCGTCCTGGTCGCCACCGTGGTGACCACCGGCACGGCCGTCGTCCTGGCCCGCTCCCGGATCGAGGGGGTGGCCCGGGCGCCGACCCCCACCCCAACGGCCGTGGGGGCCGATCCGAACGACGGGGCCCCTTCACCGACCTCGACGACGGTGGGGGCCGACGACGGCGTCGCTTCACCGACCTCGACGACGGTGGGGGCCGACGACGGCGTCCCTTCACCGACCTCGACGACGGCGACCACGGCTGCGGTGCCACCGGCCAGCGCGCCGGGCGGTGGCGAGACGGCGCCCTGCAGGGCGACGGTCGGCTACGGCCAGACGGTCCGCTGCGTCATCAGCAGACCCGGCGACGTGCGCGGGCACCGGTTCGACGGAGCCGCGGGCGACCGCATCCTGGCTCGACCCGTCAACGTGGAGGGGAACCTCGTGCCGGGCGTCGAAGTCGTGCGCCCGGACGGCAGCAACGCCTGCCCCGACCTCAACAACTGCGTGCTCGACACCACCGGGCGCCACGAGGTGCTGGTGGGTGACGTCACCGCTATAAGCCTCACCGGCGAGTACGCCCTGGCCCTTCAGCGGCTGAACGACCCGGTGGGGTGCAGCGTGACCGACTACGGCCAGGCGGCCGAGGGGGCGGTAGAGACGCCTGGTGCCATCGCCTGCGTGGTCTTCACCGCGTCGGCCGGGGACCAGGTCCGGTTGGGCGTGGCGAGAGGGGCCACCGACTTCCGCCCTGGCATCAACGTCCTGCGCCCCGACGGGACCGACGCCTGCCCCGACCTGAGCGGCTGCGTGCTCGACACCGCCGGGCGCCACACCATCCTCGTCACCGATCTGGGCCGGACCCGCACCGGCCGCTTCCGGGTGGTGCCGTTCTGCGTGGCCGGTCCCTGCGCCGGTGGCTGACCCTGGCGGTACAGGTTCGGGGTCACGGCTCGATCAGCCACACCTCCGCCTCCCCCAGTTGGCCCTGGAGGGTGCGGACCAGCCGTCCGACCGTGGCCTCCCGACGGTCCCACACCACCACCGCCTCGGCCGCGTGGCGGGCCAGCCAGGCGTCCCTTCGGGAGATGGCGGCGCCGGCCTGCTGTCGCGTGGCCGGGGCCCGGCCCTGGAGGAGCACCTGCCCGGCGGCGCCGTCGACCAGGCCCCGGTAGCGGCGGCGGCTGGCCTCGGGCCAGGGGGCGTCAGGGCCGGGGAAGGCCAGGACGGCGACGTAGGGAACCCCGGCGACGGTGGCGGCCTCGGCCCCGAGCTGCTCGGCACCCAGGCCCAGGCCGGTGAGGACCACCAGGTCGGGGTGCATCTCAGCCTTGGCGGAGAGGACCTCGGCCAGCTTGGCCCGGACCCGGTCGGCCACAGGGTTGGGGTCCCAGCCGCCCAGCTCGGGAGGACGGTGGCCGGCCACGGCCAGCAGGTGCCCCTCGGGCACCGACGACGTCGCCGCCGCCCGCCCGGACCGGCGCTCCACCGCCCGGCCGGCCGGCACGTCCGCTGGCCCCAGCCGGTCGGGCCAGCCCTCCCCGCTGCGGCCGCGGCCGGCCATGGCCGCCTCCACCGCCAACCGGTCCACCAGGTCGTTCATGGCGTCTCCGCGGTGGCCCTTCACCCACCGGAAGGCCACGTCGCCTCGCGCCTGCACCGCGGCCACCAGGGGCTCCCACAGGTCCCGGTTGGCCACGGGCTCCTTCCTGGAGTTCCGCCACCCCCGGGCCACCCACCCCTCCCACCACCGGTCCCGGAAGCAGTTGACGACGTAGGTCGAGTCGCTGCGCACCTCGAGGCGGCCGGCGTTGGACCGAACCGCCTCGGCGGCGGCGGTGATCTCCATCCGCTGGTTGGTGCTGTGGGCGGCGGCGCCGCTGGCGTACCGGCCCCCTTCCACCGCCCACGCCCAGCCCCCCGGGCCGGGGTTCCCCATGCACGCGCCGTCGGTGTACACGACGGTCAGCTCGGCGGTGCTGTCCTCTGCGCCCACGCCAAGACTTTGGCGCGCTCGTCCCGTCCATGCTGGGTCCGCGGCCGGCCTGGGGCGCGATAAGGGCCGGGAGGCGAGAGAATGGGGACATGATCTTCGACGGCTTCGTCCACCAGCTCCCCGACATCGACCCATCCGAGACCGAAGAGTGGCTCGACAGCCTGGACGCGGTGGTCGACCGCCACGGCAAGGGGCGGGCCCGCTACCTGGTCAGCGCCCTGCTGGAGCGGGCCCGGGCGCTCCAGGTGGGCTTCCCCGCCACCGTCTCCACGCCCTACGTCAACACCATCCCGCCCGAGCGGCAGGCCTGGTTCCCCGGTGACGAGGACATCGAGCGGCGGATCCGGGCCTTCATCCGCTGGAACGCGGCGGTGATGGTGATCAGGGCCAACAAGGCGTCCCCCGGCATCGGCGGCCACCTGGCCACCTTCGCCTCCTCGGCCGCCCTCTACGAGGTGGGCTTCAACCACTTCTTCCGGGGCAAGGAGGACGGCCAGGCCGGCGACCACGTCTACTTCCAGGGCCACGCCGTACCGGGGATCTACGCCCGGGCGTTCCTCGAGGGGCGCCTCAGCGAGTCCCAGCTCGACCACTTCCGCCAGGAGGTGGGCGGGGGCGGGCTGTCCAGCTACCCCCACCCCCGGCTCATGCCCGACTTCTGGGAGTTCCCCACCGTCTCCATGGGCCTGGGCCCCATCAACGCCGTCTACCAGGCCCGCTTCAACCGCTATCTCCACAACCGCCGCATCGCCGACACCAGCCGCTCCAAGGTGTGGTGCTTCCTCGGCGACGGCGAATGCGACGAGCCCGAGTCCCTGGGCGGCCTCTCCATCGCCTCCCGGGAGGAGCTCGACAACCTCATCTTCGTGGTGAACTGCAACCTCCAGCGCCTCGACGGGCCTGTCCGGGGCAACGGCAAGATCATCCAGGAGCTGGAGGCGACGTTCCGGGGCGCGGGCTGGAACGTCATCAAGGTCATCTGGGGCTCCAAGTGGGACGAGCTGCTGGCTCGCGACACCGACGGCGTCCTGCTCAACAAGATGAACACCACCGTCGACGGCCAGTTCCAGAAGTACTCGGTGGAGTCGGGCGCCTACATCCGCGAGGAGTTCTTCGGCCCCGACCCCCGCCTGCGCAAGATGGTCGACCATCTCTCCGACGACGAGCTGCGCAACCTCCCCCGGGGCGGACACGACTACCGCAAGCTGTACGCCGCCTACAAGGCCGCGGTCGAGCACCAGGGGTCGCCCACGGTCATCCTGGCCAAGACCATCAAGGGCTGGACCCTCGGCCCCGACGTGGAGGGCCGCAACGCCACCCACCAGATCAAGAAGATGCAGGGCGAGCAGGTCAAGGCGTTCCGGGACCGCCTCCACATGCTGGAGGAGGTCCCCGACGAGGCGCTGGAGGGCGACCAGCCGCCCTACTACCGCCCGCCCGAGGGCTCCCCCGAGCACGAGTACATGATGGAGCGGCGCCGGGCCCTCGACGGCTTCCTGCCCAAGCGGATCGCCCGCCGTCACCGAAGGCCCCCCCTCCCCGACGACACGGCCTTCGCCGAGCTGCGCAAGGGTTCGGGTGACCAGGCGGTCTCGACGACCATGGGCTTCGGCCGCCTGCTCCGCAACCTGGTGCGCGACCGCAACGTGGGCGAGCGGGTGGTCCCCATCATCCCCGACGAGGCCCGGACCTTCGGCCTCGAGGCCCTGTTCCGGGAGATCGGCATCTACGCCGCCCAGGGCCAGCTCTACGAGCCGGTCGACGCCGATCTGCTCCTCAGCTACCGGGAGTCGAAGTCGGGCCAGATCCTCGAAGAGGGCATCACCGAAGCCGGGTCCATGGCCACCCTCACCGCCGCCGGCACCGCCTACGCCACCCACGCCAGGCCCATGCTGCCCTTCTACGTCTTCTACTCGATGTTCGGCTTCCAGCGCACCGGCGACCTGGTGTGGTCCTTCTCCGACAGCCGGGGGCGGGGCTTCATGCTCGGGGCCACCGCCGGGCGCACGACCCTCAACGGCGAGGGGCTCCAGCACGAGGACGGCCACAGCCACGTGCTGGCCTCCACCTTCCCCACCTGCCAGGCCTACGACCCCGCCTTCGCCTACGAGGTGGCCACCATCGTCAAGGACGGCTGCCGGCGCATGCTCGCCGAGGACGAGGACGTCTTCTACTACCTCACCCTCTACAACGAGAACTACCCCATGCCGGCGATGCCCGAGGGCGACGGGGTGGAGAGGGGCATCGTGGCCGGCCTGTACCGCTTCGCCGGGGCCCCCGAGGCCCCCAAGGGGCCCGAGGGGTGGGCGGCGCGGGCGACCATCCTGTTCTCGGGCACGGCGTGGCTGGCCGCGGCCGAGGCCCGCGACGCCCTGGCCCAGCACTACGACGTGGGCGCCGAGCTGTGGTCGGCCACGTCCTACAAGGCCCTCCGGGAGGAGGCCCTGTCGACCGAGCGCTGGAACCGGCTGCACCCCTCCCAGTCGCCCCGGACGCCGCGGGTGACCGAGGTGCTGTCGCAGGCACCGGGGCCGTACGTGGCGGTGACCGACTTCATGAAGGCGGTCCCCGACCAGGTGGGGCGCTGGGTGCCGGGGACCTACGTGCCGCTGGGGACCGACGGCTTCGGCCGCAGCGACACCCGGGAGGCCCTCCGCCACCACTTCGAGACCGACGCCGCCCACGTGGTCGTGGCCACCCTCCACGCCCTGGCCGCCGAGGGCCAGGTCAAGGAGTCGGCGGTCTCCGACGCCATCGAGCGCTACGGGATCGACCCCGAGGCCGTCGATCCCCGCCTGGCGTGACGGTCGCTGGCGCTAGCGTCGACCCATGGCCACCACCGGCTCCTTCTTCATCACCGGGGACCCCGACGCCGATGACCTGCTGGCCCAGGATCCCCTGGCCCTGCTCATCGGGATGCTCCTGGACCAGCAGGTCCCCATGGAGTGGGCGTTCGGAGCCCCGGCCAAGCTGGCCCGGCGCCTGGGCGGTCGCCTCGACGCCGGCCAGATCGCGGTCATGGACCCGGACGACCTGGAGGCGGTGTTCAGGGAGCGGCCCGCCCTCCACCGCTACCCGGGCTCGATGGCCCGCCGCACCCACGAGCTGTGCCGCCACCTGGTGGAGGCCCACGGCGGCCGGGGGGAGGCGGTCTGGGAGGGGGTGGCCACGGGCGCCGAGCTGCTGGGGCGGGTCCGGGCCCTGCCCGGCTACGGGGACGAGAAGGCCCGCATCTTCGTCGCCGTGCTGGGCAAGCGGCGGGGCGTGCGCCCGCAGGGCTGGGAGGAGGCGGCGGCGCCGTTCTCCGACGAACGGCACCGCTCGGTGGCCGACGTCACCTCGCCCGAGGCCCTGGAGCGGGTACGGGCGTTCAAGAGGGCCAAGAAGGCGGCGGGCCTGGGCAAGGGGAGCTGAAGGGTGGCCATAGTGGTCGTTGCCAACGGTGCGCCGGTGGAGCTGTCCGAGGGCGCCACCGTCACCGACCTGCTGGACCGCCTGGGCCTGGGGGGGCGGTGGGTGGTCGTGGAGCGCAACGGAGAGCCGGTGGAGCGGAAGCGCCTGGGCGCCACTGACCTGGCCGACGGAGACCGCCTGGAGCTGGTGCAGGCCGTCGCCGGCGGCTGACGCTGGCCCACTTCGCCGGTGGGAGCTGCGCTCGGGGACCGGCGGCTGTACCTGTGCACGCCTGACCGGCCGGACCTGGCGCGGTTCCTGGCCGCCTGCATCGGCGGTGGCGTCGACATGGTGCAGCTACGGGACAAGGCGCTGGACGCCCGGCCCCTGCTGGCCCGGGCCCGGCTGGCCGGCCGGGTGTGCCGGGACCACGGCATCCCCTTCATCCTCAACGACCGGCCCGACCTGGCGCTGGAGGCCGAGGCCGACGGTGTCCACGTGGGCCAGGACGACGCCCCACCAGCCCTGGCCCGGCGCATCCTCGGGCCCTCCGCCCTGGTCGGCCTCTCCACCCACCGCCCCAGTGAGCTGGACACCGCCGCCGGCGAGCCCGTCGACTACCTCTCCGCCGGACCGGTGGTGCCCACCCCCACCAAGCCGGGTCGCTCCGGCACCGGGCTGGGCTACCTCACCTACGCCACCAGTCACGCGGGCCGGCCGGTGTTCGTCACCGGGGGGGCGAGCCCCGACACGGTCCCGGCCATGGCCGGGGCCGGGGCCCGGCGCTTCGTGGTGGTGCGCTGGCTGACCGAGGCCTCCGACCCCGGCGCCGCCGCCCGCCACCTCCGCCGAGCCATCGACGACGCCCTGTCCCGAGCCCCCGACCACGCCTGACGGCGGGGC
>JBOGHU010000063.1:0-7531 GCA_050742255.1 Acidimicrobiales bacterium | reverse complement strand
GCGGGCCGCCGCCGGGGCAGCTCCCGGAAGAGGTCGTCGGGACGGCTGCCGGCGTAGGGACCGGCGGGCTGAGGGAACCCTCTGGCCGGCCGGCGCCGGGGCACGCTCGGCAGCCCCGAGGCGTGGGTGGCCAGGTCCAGGAGGCTGACCTCGCCGGCCCACCGGCGCCCCGCCACCCCGCCGGGCGCGTGGTCGGCCACCGTGTCCTCCACGCCGACCTGGTCCCGCTGAGCCATGTCCGCCAGAAGGAGGCCGGTGAAGACCTTGGTGATCGAGCCCACGTCGAGGCTGTCGCCCACGTCCAGGCGGCCGAACGCCGTCGTGTGGGTAACGCCCCGGCAGGCAAGCCCCACGGCGACGCCTCCGACCCGGGGGACGAGGGTGGCGCCCACCTGGGCGGCCAGCGAGGCGAGCTCGGGATCGGCCACGTCTGCGGGAGGGCAGCCGAATGCGTACGCCGCCCCGAGGCCTCTACCGCGGCCCCGGCGCCTCCTTGAACTGCACGGGGTTGCGTCCCACGGCGTAGTCCTTGCGCAGCGGGTGGCCCTCCCAGTCCTCGGGCATGAGGATCCGGGTGAGGTCGGGGTGGCCATCGAAGACGATGCCGAACATGTCGTAGACCTCGCGCTCCATGGCCTCGGTGCCCGGATGCAGCTCGTACAGGGAGGCCACGGTGGGATCGCCCTCGGGCACCTGCACCCGCAGCCGGAGCCGCCGGCGGCCCTCGAAGGACACCAGGCTGACCACCACCTCGAAGCGCTCGGGGGCCACGCCCTCGGGCAGGTCCGACCGGCCGGGGTGGGTCAGGTAGTCGGAGGCGGTGACGTCGGCACAGAAGCGGAGGCCGTCGGCGGCCAGGTCGGCCACGAGGCTCGGGTAGCGCTCCCGGCCCGGGTGCAGGACCATCTCGTCGCGCACCCGTGTGAGGGGCACCCCGTGGATGGCCTCGGCCACGCCCTCGTCGCTCGCCGCCTCACCGCCCTCGTTGGCGCCCTCGTCGCTCACCGGGGCGTGCCCACGTACACGGGGGCCGAGGAACGATCCCGTCCCTCGACATGGACCTCGGCACCGGCGGTGCCCGCCCTACGCCGGGTGATCTCGCCGGTCCGGATCAGCTCGTGGAGGGTCAGGATGGAGTGCAGCAGGGTCTCGGGGTTGGGCGGGCAGCCGGGGGCGTACACGTCGACGGGCACGACCTGGTCCACCCCCTGGACGATGGCGTAGTTGTTGAACATGCCGCCCGTGGAGGCGCACACCCCCATGGAGATGACCCACTTGGGCTCCATCATCTGGTCGTAGACCTGGCGCAGCACGGGGGCCATCTTCTGGCTGACCCGCCCGGCCACGATCATGAGGTCGGCCTGGCGGGGCGAGGGCCGGAAGACCTCCATGCCGAAGCGGGCCAGGTCGTAGTGGGCCGCCCCGGTGGCCATCATCTCGATGGCGCAGCACGCCAGGCCGAAGGTGGCCGGCCACACGCTGTTGCGCCGGGCCCACTTGACGGCTTCCTCCACCCTCCCGGTGAGGAAGTTGTGCTGGAGACCCTCGAGCCCCGCGCCGAGCGGCATCAGGCGCCCACCTCCTCCTTCGCCTTATCCCTCGACCGGGCCGGCGGGCGGGCGACCCGGGGCGCGGGCGCATCCACACCTACCCGCCGCACGCTGGACTCGGTGGTGCGGCCCAGGGTGGCGGCGGGATCGAGCTGGCCCTTGCGCCCGAGCGGCCCCCAGTCGAGCCCGCCCTCGGCGATCTCCCAGAGGAACGAGAGGAAGAAGGGCACGACGAACACGAGCACGGCGCCCAGGCCGTACGCGCCCAGCTCCCGGTAGGTCACCGCCCAGGGGAACAGGAAGATGATCTCGATGTCGAAGAGGATGAAGATCATGGCCACCAGGTAGAAGCGCACCGGGAAGCGCTCGGGGGGCTCGCGGCTGGGGACGATGCCGCACTCGTACGGCCCGTCCTTGGCCGTGGTCGAGCGGCTCGGGGCCAGGAGCCTGGTGGTGGCCAGGCTGAGGAACACGAACGCGACCGCCAGGACGAGCATCACGACGATCGCCAGGTAGTCGCCGGTCACGTCGTCAGTGTGCCACCTACGTGTTCGCCTTCGCGGCGGCGGAGGCGGCGGCCTTGTCCCGCCGGTGCAGGACGTTGCAGCTCACCCCGAAGACCAGCGCCATGGAGAGGGTGAAGACGGCGGGGGGCAGCCGCACGGCCCCGAGGTCCCGCACCATGATCACCGACTCCACCGCCGCGGACGGGTCGGGCTCGGCAGGGGGCGGCGCCTCCCCCAGCTTCACCTCCACCTCCTTGGCGGCCTGCGCCTGGATGATGGCGTAGTGAGGCGGGTGCGGGAGCGGGAGGTTCGACCAGAAGCTGTCGGGGTCCTTGCCCCCCGTCTCGAAGGCGTCGATCACCACGAAGTCGCTCTCGGCGTCGAAGGTCTTCACCCGGCTCTCCTCGCCCACCAGAGCCTCGGTGGCCGAGGCCTGGGCCTCCCCTCGCACGGTGTTGCCCTCGGGCAGCTCCTCCCATGCGGAGAGGTCGTGGGCCCGGTCCAGAGCGGCGGCGGCGAGGTCGCCGGGGCTGGACGACGTCACCACCTCGGTGACCTGCCAGGTCGGTGCCGGCCCCTTGTAGCCGATCCCGTAGACCCACCAGACGGCACCCATCACCATCATCCAGCCCGAGAGGGCGGCGGCGGCGACCAGGAAGCCCAGCCGGCTGCCGAGGTTGGTGCCCATGAGCAGGTAGGGGGAGCCGCACAGGATGACGACCGCCACCGCCACCACCAGGGCCCCTCGGATCGTCGGGTCCCAGGTTATGGTGAGGGCCAGGACCGACGTCACGGTCATCCGCCCTGGCGGCCCGGGGCCTCCAGGCCGCGCTCGTAGTCGACGATGGCCCTGATCTGCTCGGGCGTGAGCTCCCGGCCGAAGAACGGCATGCGCCCGCTGCTCTGGCCGTTGACCCCGTACAGCTCACCCTGCTCGGCCCCGTTGGTCACGAAGTCGATGTGGTCCTCCTCGTCGGGGAACTGCTCGGTCTCGCTGAAGAGGCTGGGGCCGAGGGCGGCCCCGCCGCCGGGGGAGACCTGGGGGTCGCCGTAGGACCAGCCCTGGGTGTGGCATCGCGCGCAGCTGAGGTTGAACAGGGCCGCGCCCGGCGTGGCCTGCTGGTCGCCACCCTCCTCCGACAGCCTCTCCAGCTCGGCCTGGGCGTCCTCGGCGGCCTGCTCCCTGGCGTCGTCAGGGCTGATCTCGATGGTGTGCATGTAGGCGATGAGGTTGTCGATCTGCTGCTCGTTCATGGGGCCGCCCCCCTCGATGCCCCAGGCGGGCATGGGCGAGAAGGGCCGGCCGAAGACCAGGACCTGGCGGATCTGCTCGTCGGTCATGCGCAGGGTGACGGTGTTGAGGGCGGGTGCCTTCCAGCTCACCTGGGCCAGCTCCCCGCTGACCGGATCGGTCAGGGTGTAGGGGGCCTCACCCCCGGCGGCGGACATCCCCCCGTGGCACCCGGCACAGTTGAACCCGCCCTCGGAGGTGGATGCGAACAGCTCGGCCCCCCGGCTGGCGAAGGTGCCGTCGAACCCCTCCACCGCCCCGGACTGGCGTCCCGGCTCGGCCAGCCAGTACAGCGGCAGCCCCACCCCGACGATGGTCAGCGACAGCAGGCCCCACGTCAGCGCCCGCTCCAGCTTGGGGCCTTCGAGCGCGTCGTCGTCGAGGTAGGGCTTGCGGTTGGCGGCCAGCTCGACCTCCGAGCCCACCTCGGGCTTGGCCCGGCGCACGTTGGCGGCCAGGTACAGGCCCCACCCCACCACCACGGCCACGGCCACGACGATGCCGATGGTCTGCTCGGTCGTGGCCGCGACGGTCACGGCCGGGCCCCAGGGGTCGTCACTCGCCACCGGACACGCAGTGCGGTCCCTCCGCCTCCTGGCCGGTGGTGTTGGAGCCGATGGGCGCGCCCTGGATGACGATCGAGGTGTCCACCTCCATCCGCCCACCCGACACCCTCACCGGGAAGCTGTCCATGCCCCGGGGGGCCGGCCCCCCCTTCTTCTCCCCCACCCGGTTGTACTGGGAGCCGTGGCAGGGGCACTCGAACCACTGCGAGGTGATGCACCACGGGACCCGGCACCCGAGGTGCGGGCACTTCTGGTAGAGGGCCACCACCCCCGCCTCCATCCCCGGCAGGACCGCGTCGGAGTACACGCCGGCGGCCGAGTCCACCGCCCCCTTCGGGTACGGGTTGACGTAGAAGCGACCCTCGGGGACGTAGAAGGGCTCTCGGGTGTCGCGGATGTCGGCCAGGATGTCGTCGATGCTGCCCACGTTGATCGTGGACCCGAAGCCGCCGGAGAGGCCGGGCCAGAGGAAGGCCAGGCTGGCGGCACCGAAGCCGCCCAGGCCGATGCTGAACATGGTCACGATGCTGCGGTTGAAGAACTGGCGGCGGGTGACGCCGATGGCCTCGGCGTCGGGTGGCACGTAGGGCGGCGGCGGGGCCTCCTCCACCCTGGCCACGCCGGCGCCCGGGGACCGGCGGGCCAGCACCGCCTGGCGCTCGACCTCCCGGCCCGTGGGCGCCCCGCCCTCCAGGGCGGCGGCCTCGGCCTGGTCGGCCCCCGCCCCGGTGACGGCCCGTTCGCTGTCCCGCCGTCGGGTCGTGGTGAACAGGATCAGCGCGCCCAGGGCCACGAGGACCGGGACGGCGACGGTGAGTGCTGTCGTTCCCTCCATGTCACTCCTAGAAGTCGAAGAAGACGCCGTCGTTCCAGGGGAAGACGAAGTTGAACCCCGGGCCCCGGAAGAACGAGCCGATGATGACCAGGACCGCCCAGAACATGATGAAGACGGTGAACAGCAGGATGGCGAACTTGCGGTCCTCGGGATGGGCCGAGGGGTTGCGGTCCATGTAGGGCGCCAGCATGAGCCCGAAGATGCCGATGCCGGGGATGGTCACCCCGGCCACCATGGGGTGGAACATGGTCAGCAGCTCCTGGAGGCCGAGGAAGTACCAGGGCGCCTTGGACGGGTTGGGCGTGAGGTTGAAGTTGGCCAGGCTCTGCAGCGGGGCGTTCACGAAGGCGGAGAACACCAGGAGGAAGGCGGTGAAAACCAGGGCGGCGACGAACTCCACGACCAGCAGGTGGGGCCAGACGTGGACCTTGTCGACCGGCTTGGCCTTGACGTCCTGGATGGAGCCGGCCTTGACCACCGTCAGCAGGCGCTGGGTGTGGCCCTCGGGCCCCGTCGGCAACGGCCCGGCCGCCCCGGCCGTCACCGCCGGCGCCGGCGCCGGCGCCTTCTCCTTGGTGACCACCCCGCCGCCGCCCAGAAGGTCGGCGGGGATCTTCTCGCCGTCGTCGCCCCCACCCGGCGCCGGCTCGGCACCGGTCTTCTTGGTCGCCCGGGACCGCGCCTCCCGGGCCCGCTGGAGGAGGTGGTCGGGGATCTCGGTCATGGGATCTGGCTCCCTCTTCTCGATCGGCCTCGTCTCGACCTCATCACAGGGGCCCGGAGATGCCGCCGTCCTTGCGCACCCGCCAGAAGTGGACGGCCAGGAAGATCACCAGCACGAAGGGGAGCATCAGCACGTGCAGCACGTACCACCGCAGCAGGGTCTCGCTCCCGATCTCCACCCCCCCGAGCAGGACGAAGCGGACCTCGTTCCCGAAGACCGGGGTGTAGCCCATCATGTTGGTCCCGACCGTCACCGCCCACAGCGAGAGCTGGTCCCAGGGCAGCAGGTAGCCGGTGAACGACAGCAGCAGCGTGAGGGTGAGCAGGATAACCCCGATCACCCAGTTGAACTCCCGAGGCGGCTTGTAGGCCCCGTGGTAGAAGACCCGGGCCATGTGCATGAACACCGTCAGCACCATGAGGTGGGCCGCCCACCGGTGCATGTTCCGCACCAGCAGCCCGAAGGTGACCGACGTGTGCAGGGTGTAGATGTCGTCCCACGCCTGGGCCGCGGTGGGGCGGTAGAAGAACATGAGGAAGATGCCGGTGACGGTCAGCAGGATGAACAGGAAGAACGACAGCCCACCCAGGCACAGGGTGTAGCTGACCTTGACCGCGTGCCGCTTCACCTTCACCGGGTGCAGGTGGTACAGCACCGAGTTCATGATCACGTACGAGCGGTTCCTCGGGCTATCGGTGTAGCCCTTGCGGAAGATGGAGCCGGGCCGGAAGATCGAGCCCCACGCCTGAGAGCCCTGGATCGACTCCGACAGCCTCGCCACCCGCTCGGAGAGCCCGTGGCCCTGGTCCCCGCCGCTGCCCTGGATGGTCCTGGCCATGTGGGGGTCCGCTCCTCAGAAGCGCATGCCGTAGGCGTAGCCGTGGTTGGCGTCCCGCTGGTGCTGGTCGCCGTCGCGAGCCGCCACGCCGGTCTTGCCCAGCACGATCACCCCCGTGGGGCAGCGGTCGACGCAGAGAGCGCAACGGGTGCACACGTCCTCGTCGACCACGAAGATCACGTGGTCGTCGGGGTCCACCCCGGGGGCGGCGGTGTTGGTCGCCTCGGCGACAGCCTCGGTGGAGAGCATGTGTATGCACTTCCACGGGCAGATGTCGACACAGCCCTCGCACATGATGCACTCGGACTGGTCGATGTGGAGGAACTGCTTGGGCTTGACCGCCTTGCCCAGGGCCTGGTTGTCGATCTCCTGGAGGACGTAGTCCCCAGAGAAGGTCGGCATGGGCGGGTTGGCGTCGGTGCCGGCCATGGTCACGCCTCCTTGACGAGGGGACGACCGTACGAGGAGAGCTCGATCTCCTTGGCCCTCACCTTGCCCCGGTTCTGCCACACCGACCACAGGACGACGTGGGCCCCGAGGAAGACGACGTACAGGCCGGCGGCGACGATGTCTCGGACCACCTGGTAGGTGACGTCGAAGGGGAGGCGGGCCAGCGCCCTGCCGGGGCCGGCCACCAGGCGGTCGGCCCGCCAGTTCAGCTCGTTGTCGGCCCAGGTGAGCCACTGGTGGGGGACCACCCCGTAGGCGAGGAACATGACGAAGAAGACCAGGGTCCCCGCCACCGCGGCCTCTCCCCAGCTCAACGGCGACCCCGGGGGACGCCGCCTCCCGTAGGCCAGAGCGCCACCTACCGAGGCACCGAGCAGGACCAGCGATGCCATGAACCCGACCACTCGACCCGGTCCTCCTCCCAGTTCGTGAAACTTCTCACATTGTAAGGCGGTGAGCCCCGAGACGCCACCGGCGCGTCACCAGTCTTTACCACGAGGACCCCGGCACCGGCACATCAGGCGCACCAGGGTCGTTAGCCACCCCGGCTCTCCGGTCGGGGGATCCGACTGTCACCGCCTCCCGGGCGGGGCCTAGTGTGAGCGCCGTGAGCTCGACGCCGGCCACGGCCCGATGACCGAGGTCCCCGAGCATCTGCTCCAGCGCTCCCGGGAGCGCCGGGCTGCCCTCGGCCTCCTCCAAGAAGGCGAGGGTGCCGCCCCCTCCCCTGAGCGAGCCGGGGCAGGCCAGGCGCCGCCGGCCGTGCCCGCC
>JBOGHU010000062.1:0-5053 GCA_050742255.1 Acidimicrobiales bacterium | reverse complement strand
GGCCAGGGCGGCGCGCCCCGTCCCGGCGGGGCCGGGGCCGGTCGTCGTCGAGCCAGCGCCCCGCCCCGCCCGGCTCCGGACCCGAGGCCTCACCGCTGCGGGCGCACCACCTACCGGACCTCGAAGGACACCGGCATGAACGCCGACTGCTGGCCGGGCTCGGCGACCAGCACCGAGCCGGTCCAGCCCCCCCTCATGCTGAAGTCGAGGGTCAGCTCGTAACGGCCGGGCGCCACCTCGGTGGCCTCCCCGTCGACGCCGGTGTGGGACATCTCGGTCATGTCGGCGCTCAGGCACACCCGGGCCCCGCTCACCGGCTCCCCGTCCCGCTCCACCCCCACGGCGAAGGTGGTGTCCTCGGCCTGGGGCGGGTCAGGCTGGGGCTGCACGCTGATCCGGTAGGGCGACTCGGACACCTCGACCGGCTCCCGGGTCCCGCACGCCCCTTCGGGGGCCGGCCCCGAAGGGGAGGTGCCGGTGGACCCCCTGTTCCCGGCGGCCACGTCAGCCGGCGGCTCCGAGCCGTCGTCGCCCCGCGACAGGAGGAAGGCGGCGGCGAAGGCGGCGATCCCCACGGCGACGACGACGGCCACCCTGAACCTCCCCCGGTCGGGGGCCCGCTCGCGACGGGCGTCCTCTGGTCCCTCGCTCACGTCGTCCCCTTGCCCTCCTCCCGCTGGTAGGCGTTCTGGTAGCCCTCGTAGGTCACGAAGTTCATCAGCCCCCCCGGCTCGACCGCGTCGTTGCCGACGTGGTGGAGGATGTGGCAGTGGAACATCCACGACCCGGGATCGTCGGCCACGAACTCGAAGTCGTACCGCTCCCCCGCCCCCACCAGCACCGTGTCGGCCTGGTAGGGCGCGGGCAGCGGGGCTCCGTCCTTGGCCACCACCGTGAAGCGCTTGCCGTGCAGGTGCATGGGGTGGGCCTGGAACCCGGCGTTGACCACCCGGACCCGGACCCTGTCCCCCTCCCGCACCACCATGTTGTCGGTGGCGGGGAAGGACTTCCCGTTGATGGTGAACCAGTTGTACTCGCCGGGGTTGTGGCCGGCGTGATCGACGCCCTCCCAGCCGTTGCGCCCGTCCTGGAGGCGGATCCACTCGTCCACCAGCTGGACGAAGTCCCGGTCGTAGGCGGGCTCGTCCCTGCCCTTGACGACGAAGGCGCCGGCGAGGCCCATGTCGAGCTGGCGGGCGGAGTCGAAGTGGGAGTGGTACCAGAACGTCCCTGACGGCTCGGCCCGGAACTCGTAGGTGAAGCTCTCCCCCGGCTCGATCGGGTCCTGGGTGACGCCGGGGACCCCGTCCATCTCGTTGGGGACGGCGACGCCGTGCCAGTGGATGGTGGTGGGCACAGGGAGGCGGTTGGTGAGCTCGATCCGCACCTGGTCGCCCTCGTCGACCCAGACCTCGGGGCCGGGGACCTGGCCGTTGTAGCCCCATGCCGTGACCGACTTCCCGGGGATGAACTCCCACTGGACCGGCTCGGCGGTGAGGGTGAAGACCTTGACCCCGGCCCGCACCTCGGGCTCGGCCCGCACCCGGCGCTCGGCGCGCACCGGCACCGACTCCATGTCCACCTGGGCCGGGACCTCGGGCTGGTCGGCCTGGCCGTCGGCAGGCGCCGCCCCCCCGTGCTGGTCGCCACCCTCGGTGGGCGCCGAGCCCTCCCGTGTGGCCGTCGCCGCCTCCCCCCCGGGCTCGTCACCGGGGCCGTCCCGCCCCACCACCGTGCCGGCGATGACGGCCACCACCGCCACCACCGCCACGGCGAGGACGAACCCCCTCCCGCCCCCCAGGGCTCGCCGCAACCGGTCCTTCGGTGTCCTCGGCCGCCTCGGCGTCCCCGGGGTCTCCGGCGGGGTCTCCCTCTCGGCGCCGGCCGGGCCCCCCCCAGCCGCCCTGTCCTCGCTCTCGGGCATGGGACGGCATGGTAGCCACCGTCCCGCCCCGTGCACCGTCAGCCTCCGTCAGCTGCGATAGGTGCATTGCACACCTAGTGGCACGTCGGCCCGGCGGGGCGGTCGCGGCCCCCCCGGGGCGGGCCTGAAACGGGGCTAGACTAGGGACATGATCAACGCCGAGCTGTGCGACGTGTGCGGGGGGGAGGTGGACCCGTCCGAGGCCCAGCGGGCCGAGCTGTCGGTGGGAAGCATGATGTGCCCGACCGCCATGGTCTTCCACCCCGCCTGCTACGAGCAGGCCTCCGACCTGTGGCAGCCCGATCCGGACTCCACCTGCACGGTCGATCCCGCCTTCCCCGAGTCGGGGCGGTGGGTCGAGGCCCAACGCTCCCTGGACCGCCAGGGCTGAGGTCGGTCCGCTCCGGTCCATGAGCGGCGCCCAGGACCGGCCAGCCGACCGCCCGCTGATCGGCTGGCGCTACTGGGCGCTGGGGAGCGAGGGCTGGCTGCGGTCGATCACCCAGAGGCGGGTCGAGTGGGTGCCGGGCCGGCCGGTCCGGGCTGCCTGCGTGGGTGGTGGCCACCCTGCGCCCGCCCCGGGCTGCGGCTGCGGGGTCTACGGCGCCGGGGACCTCGCCACCCTGGCCGGCCACGGGCTGTGCCTGCCCCACGACGAGGTCCTGGTGGCGGGCGAGGTGGGGCTGTGGGGAGCGGTGCTCATCGACGAGGACGGGATCCGGGGCCAGTTCGGCTACCCGGCCAGCCTCCTCGTGGTGCGGGAGACGGCGTCGCAGCCGGGTGTGGGCGCGGTGCGGGAACGCCTCGTGCCCTACGGGGTCCCCGTGTCCGAGATCTCGTTCGTCGACGCCGTCGGCGACGTCTCGGCGGCGGTGATGGCGTTCCAGGCCATGTCGCGATCGACCGCCCCGACGCTCAGGTAGCGGTACCGGACCGCTCGCCGAGGAGGGCGTCGAGGCGCCGACGGGCACCGTCGAGGGGACGGGCCCCGTCGCCGATGTCGGCCCAGGGGTCTGGGCGCTGGCCCAGCCGGCGGAGGAGGTTGGCCATCGTGTGGCGGCGGGGGCCGGCACCCCGCCTACCCAGCTCCTCCCACGCCAGGGGCGTCGCCACCGGGGCGCCGGTCCGGGCCCCCACCGCGTAGGGGGCCACGGCCGTCTGGGCCGGCGCATCTCGAGGGTCCGGTGGCCCGGGTCGTCGGCCACCACCACCTGGGCCACGTCCCGGGCGAACGCCCGCACCGTCTCGAACACCGCCCGCCGGTCCAAGGGCGCGACCACGTGGAGGCCCCGCGAGCCGGTCGACTGCACGTGGGGCACCAGGCCCAGGTCGTCGAGGACGCCGGCCAGGCTCGTGGCCGTGGCCCTCACCACCCCGAAGTCCTCGGTCGAGGGATCGAGGTCGAAGACCAGGCGGTCGGGGTGGTCGAGGCGGTCAGCCCGGCTCAGCCAGGCGTGGAGGGTGATGCAGTCCTGGTTGGCCAGGTAGGCGAGGGTGGCCTCGTCCTCGCAGACCACGTGGGTGACCGTGCCACCCTCCTTGGCCACCTCCACCCGTCTCACCCAGCCCGGGAAGTGGCCAGGCGCCTCCTTCTGGTAGAAGCCGGGGCCGTCGATCCCGTCGGGGAAGCGCTGGAGCATGAGGGGGCGGCCGGCCAGGTGGGGGATCATGGCGGCGGCGACCTTGCGGTAGTACTCGACCAGGTCGGCCTAGGTGGTGCCGTCGGCGGGGAAGAGGACCTTGTCGGGGTGGGAGACCTCCACGGTGGCCGTGATACCCGGCGGCGATCCCCGCTACCCCCGGGCCGACACCTCGCCCAGGAGGATGCGGCGGGCCTCGCTGAGGGCGAGGATCCGCTGGGCCGCTCCCTCGCGGGCGGCGCCGTGGTCGGGGTGAGCGGCCCGCACCAGGGCACGGAAGCGTCGTCGCACGGCATCCCGCCCGGGGGCGGCGTCGTCCTCGAAGCCGAGGACGGTCAGCGCCCAGCGCTCGGGGTTGGCGAAGGCGCCCACCGAGCCGGCCCCGGCCCCGTTCGTCCCCGAGAGGTGGGCGACCAACGCCGGGCCCAGCGGGCCACGCCACTGGACGGCCCGTCGCACCGCCTCCATGACCACCGGGCGGTGGGGTCGGTCGACCCTCCCGGCGGCGTAGACGGCGCCGAGGATCTGCGACGCGGCGCTGCCCCGGTCCTCGAGCTCGAACTCGATGGCGTCGCCGTGGCCCACCAGGCGGTGGCGGCTGCGGGCCAGCCCGATGCGGTCGACCTGGAAGCGGTGCCGGAGCCGGGGCTGGGGGATGCGGCGACCGGCGCCCACATCGGTCAACAGCCCGCTCAGCTCCCCCAGCAGCTCGGGATCCAGCTCGTCGACGTGGGCGGCCACCACCCCGCCGAGGAGCAGGCCACCGAACCCGGGAGCGGGCTCCACCGGCAGCAGAGCGCGCCCCAGCGCCACCCTGCGGGTCGGGACGATGGGGCGGCTGTGCCAGATCTCCAGCTCGGCCAGCAGCACGGGTCAACGGTAACCACGAGCCCCCGGGCCGCGGCTGGCGATGGGGACACCCGGGGCTTCGTGGACCACGGAGCCGCCGACCCTCCGCCGCACCACGTGGCGGCGGAGGAAGGACTCGGTGCGCTCCAGCTCGTCCACCACGCTCTCGGGCCGGTCCCAGCCGTGGCCCTCGCCGCGGTAGAGGTGGAGCTCAACCGTCCGTCCCAGGGCGGCCAGCCGGTCGGCCAGGGCCCGGCTCTGGGCAGGTGGCACCACCGCGTCGTCCTCACCATGGAGGATCAGCAGCGGGGCGGTGATGCGCTCGGCCCGGTCGATCGGCGACCGGTCCCGGTAGCGGTCCGCCGCCTCCGGCAGCGACCCGATCAGGGAGCGCAGGTAGTGGGCCTCGAAGCGGTGGGTGGACTCCTCCAGCCCGAACAGGTCGACCACCCCGTAGCGGTCTACTCCGGCCGCGCAGAGGGATGGGTGGGTGGCCAGGAGGTTGAGGACGGTGAACCCCCCCGCCGAGCTGCCCATGGCCACCAGCCGGTCGCCGTCGCCCCAGCCGCGCTCGGCCGCGGCCCGCAGGCCGGCGGCCACGTCGGCCACGTCCAGCTCCCCCCACCGCCCGGCCAGGGCC
>JBOGHU010000061.1:0-5618 GCA_050742255.1 Acidimicrobiales bacterium | reverse complement strand
GGGGCGGTGGCCACCGTCGCGGCCGCCGCCGTCGCCGGTGCGGTGGCGCTGGCTGTGGCCGGCCGGCGTCACGCCGGCGACGGCCAGGCTGGTCCTCGCCACCCCCACCTGGCCGTGCTCGCCTTCGCCGCCCCGACCTGCGAGGGGTGCGAGGAGCTGCGAGCCGCGGTGGCCCGGCTCCGGCGTCGGCACCCCGACCTGGCCGTGGACGTGGTGGAGCTGAGCGATCGCACCCACGCCACCTTCCTCGCCTTCGGCGTGAGCGCCACGCCGAGCGTGGTGGTCGTGGGCGCCGACGGGCAGGAACGGGCCCGGGGGACGGCCCGCAGCGTGGGCGAGCTGGAGGCCCTGCTCGGGGCCGCCGCCCCCCCGGGGGAGCGGCCCTCGCCGTAGCCTGGCCGCCATGGCGCCCCGCCACCGCCGACCCGAGGACTCGGAGCTCCCGGTCAAGTTGGGGCCCTGCTCCAACGGCGAGTACATCCCCCCGCCGCCCTCCGAGCTGGTGCAGGAGGTGTGGCGGCGGGCCCGGGAGGCCTGCGACGCCAACGCCAGGCGCACCGGGATGTCCCGGCGCCAGTTCCTGATGTCCACCTGTGGGGCGGCCACGGTGCTGTCGGTCCTGGCCGCCTGCGCCAGGGAGCAGGGCAGGGGTGGTGGCGGCGGGACCTTCGCCGTCCCCCCCGAGGCCACCACCGAGCCCGACGCCGCCCGGGAGGCCCTGGGCGGTGACGAGCTGATCGTCGACGTCCAAGGCCACCTGCTCGAGTACGACCTCGACCAACCCGTCCCCGACCGGTGGTTCGGGGCCGGCTTCCCCCAGGCTGGCTGCGGCGAGGACGACCCCCGGGCCTGCTTCACCACCGAGCACTTCGTGGCCGAGGTGTTCGGGCGCAGCGACACCGCGGTGGCGGTGCTGTCGGCGGTACCCGTGGCTGGCCCGAACAGCCCCCTCACCGCCGCTCACATGGACCTCGCCCGGCGCCAGGCCGAGCGGTTGTGCGGGGACGGCCGGGTGCTGATCCAGGGCCACGCCCTGCCCAGCGCCGGTCCGCCGGAGGCGGCGCTGGCGGCCATGGCCGACGTCGCCGACCGCTACCCGGTGGCGGCGTGGAAGGTCTACACCCACGCCGCCGGGCCGGGCTGGTACCTCGACGACCACGACCCCGCCGCCCCCCAGGTGGGGCAGGCCTTCGTCACCCAGGCGCTGGACCTGGGGATCCCGATCATCTCGGTGCACAAGGGCCTCTCGGGGGGGAGCCGCTTCGCCTCGCCCGTCGACGTCGGCCCCGCCGCCCGCGCCCACCCCGGCGCCCGCTTCGTCGTGTACCACTCGGGCTACGAGGCGGGACGGCGCGAGGGGCCCTACACCGAGGCCACACGGGACGTGGGGGCCAACCGCCTGGTGGCCACCGTCCTCGACAACGGGCTGGGACCGGGCGGCAACGTCTACGCCGAGCTGGGAACCACGTGGCGCTCGGTCATGGGCGCGCCCGAGGAGGCCGCCCACCTCCTCGGCAAGCTCCTCCGCCACCTGGGGGAGGACAACGTCGTATGGGGCACCGACTCCATCTGGTACGGCTCGCCTCAGGACCAGATCCAGGCGTTCCGGGCCTTCGAGATCAGCGAGGAGCTCCAGGAGCGCCACGGGTACCCCGCCCTCACCCCCGGGCTGAAGGCCAAGGTCTTCGGGGCCAACGCCGCCCGCCTCTACGGAATCGACCCCACCGCCGTGCCCTGCCGGCTCAGCGCCGCCGAGCGGGAGGAGCTGCGCCTGTCGCTGCCCGGCGGCAAACCGTACCTACGGCCCCGCACGCCCGCCCAGGTCCGTTCCCACCAGGCTCGCCACGGCTGGGTGTAGGTCGGCGCCGCTAGCATCGGCCCATGAGCACCGCCACCTTCGCCGCCGGCTGCTTCTGGGGCGTAGAGGCCGCCTTCCGCCAGGTCAGAGGGGTCACCGCCACCCGGGTGGGCTACACCGGGGGCCACCGTGAGCACCCGACCTACCAGCAGGTGTGCAGTGGGCAGACCGGCCACGCCGAGGCGGTGGAGGTCACCTTCAACCCCGAGGCGGTCTCCTACGACCGCCTGCTCGACGTCTTCTGGGCCAACCACGACCCCACCCAGCGCGACCGCCAGGGGCCCGACGTCGGCACCCAGTACCGCTCGGCCATCTTCATCCACGATCCCGACCAGGAGGCGGCGGCCCGGGCGTCGCTCGAGCGCCTGGCCGCCTCCGGCCTCCACCGGCGCCCGATCGTGACCGAGATCATCCCCGCCTCGACCTTCCACCCTGCCGAGGAGTACCACCAGCGCTACCTGGAGAAGCGCGGGCTGGCGACCTGTCGGATCTGAGGCTGCTCCCTCGGGGCCCTGCCGGGCCTGGGGTGGGGCACCTCACCCGAACCTGGAGCGGAAGGCGGTGAAGGCGACGAGGAACGTCACCCCGATGAGGAGGAACAGGAGGGTGAAGAAGCGGCGGGAGGCGTCCTCGCTCACCCGCCCCTGCAGCCGGGTCCCGACGGCGGCGCCGAGCACCGCGCCGGGGACCGCCCACACGATGAGGTTCCACGGGATGGCGGACAGCCCGTCCTCGGCGGCGAGCTGGACCAGGTGGGTGGTGGCGGCCCCGACCACCGTCCCGGCCACCACGACCGTCGAGGTGGCGGCGGCGACCGGCACGGGGAAGTGGGAGCGCCTCACCAGCGGGGGGAGGGTGGCCTCGCCCACGCCCGTCGAGATCAGCCCGGCCACGAAGGCACCCGCTCCGCTCAGCAGCCGCTGCAGGCCCAGGCCGTGGGCGCAGAAGTCGAACACCTTCCCCGCCGCCGAGGTGATGACCCGCTCCTCGCCCTCGGGACAGGGCTTGTGCGAGCGCTCCGAGCCCGCCACCAGGGCGGGGGCGGGGAGGGGGGAGGCCTGGCCCCCCCGGTCCCGGGCCAGCACCCAGGCCAGGGCCACCATGGCCACGCCGTAGCCGATGCGCAGGCTCTGGGCGGGGACCTGGCGGGAGACGACGGCCCCCAGACCGCCCAGGGGCAGGGTGACCGCGATCAGGGCCCTGGCCGTGGGGACGTCGACCAGCCGGAACCGCACGTAGCGGTAGACACCTGTCCCGAACCCCGACGTCTCCAGGAACAGGGAGGTGCCGATGGCGGCCACGGTGGTGAGGCGGGGCACGTCGAGAAGGGGGAACCCGATGAGGAACAGCGGTGTCAGCAGCGCCGCTCCGCTGATCCCGCTGAACATGGCCACGCTGGCGACGACGACGCACACCGGGAACATGAACCAGTAGACGCTCCAGCTCAACTCGGCCACCCCCGGGCGGGCCGGTCACGGCACTCGGCGTCCGGTCCGTGAGCCCGCGGCGTGAACACCGCCGCCGACGCGTTATCTTCCATGGGGCCGTGGACCGCGTGCGCCCACCCCTGGCAACACCTGACGCCAGTCTCCACGACCGGCCGCCACTGACCCCCGCCGGAGTCCTGCTGCGGTTCCGTTGCACCGTCCCGATCCTGGCCGCCCTCTTCGGCCTGCTGGCCGCGGCCGCCACGATCGACCGGGGCTCGCTGCTTCTGGCCTGGGACGAGCCGGTGACCGAAGCCCTCCAAGGTCTGCACACCCCGTGGCTGGACCAGGTGGTGCGCACCGTGTCCAACCTCGGGGGCCTCAGCGTGGTGCTGGTGGTGCTGGTCCTGTTGGTGCTGGTCGTCTGGCACGAGTGCCGCTCCCTGGCGCTGGTCCTGCTGGCGGCCAGCGCCGCCCGGCCGCTGGTCGAGTGGACCCTCAAGACCGCCATCGACCGGCCCCGGCCCGACCTGGCCCAGCTGGTGCCGGGGAACGGCCCGTCGTTCCCGACCGGCCACGTGATGGCGGCTGTCGCCATCTGGGGGCTGGTGCCGCCGGTGATGGCCCTTGTCAGCCGGCGCCGCTCGGTGTGGTGGTGGTCGGTTGGCATCTCCGCCACCGTCATCGCCCTGGTGGGGTTCAGCCGCGTGTACCTCGGCGTCCACTGGCTCTCCGACGTGGTCGGCGCCCTGGTGCTGGGTGCGCTCTACCTGCTCGGGGTGGAGTGGCTGTTCAACTGGCACCATCGCCACACCGCCTGCCGGGGGTCGGAGCCGGAGCGGGCACCGCCGAAGGACCGTGGCCAGCCGGTGTCCACCGGGCCCTGACCCAGCGCCACGGTCGTGGCCTCGGACCATGTGGGGCGGTGCCCCCGATGGCCGGGAGCGGGGAGCGGCACCAGGCGACGGAGGCCGAGGGGGACCGGCTCTCCGCCGAGGACGGGTCGACGCGGGGGGTTACTATCTATCTAGTGGTGCGTCGCGGATTTGACTTTGGTGAGGGTGGCCCCGCCCGCGGCGGACCTTGGCGATGATCTCCTCGGCGGTCTTGGTCCACACGAACGGGTTCGGATCGTCGTTCCAGTGCTCGGCCCACAGCTCGATGGCTTCGACGAGAGCATCGACGCTGGTGAAGGTGCCGCGGCGTAGCCGGCGCTCGGTGAGCAGGTGGAACCAGCCCTCGACCAGGTTGAGCCATGACGACGAGGTCGGCGTGAAGTGAAGGTGCCAACGCTTCTGGGCGGGCTGGGCCAGCCACTTGGTGATCTCCGGTGCCTTGTGAGCGGAGAGGTTGTCCAACACGACGTGCACATCGAGCTCACGCGGCACGTGAGCGTCAATGAAGCGGAAGAACGCGAGCACCTCGGTGGCCCGGTGCCGCTTCCGGGTGTCGTAGAGCACCTCGCCGGTGGCCACGTTGAGGGCCGCGAACAGATCGGTGGTGCCGTGCCTCTTGTAGTCGTGGGTGCGGGTCTCACCCCGACCACGCTTCATCGGCAAGCTTGGCTGGGTGCGGTCCAGGGCCTGGCACTGGGTCTTCTCGTCGAAGCTGAATACCACCGCCCGCTCCGGCGGGTTCATGTACAGCCCCACGACGTCGACGAGCTTCTCCTCGAAGCGGGAGTCGTTGGAGATCTTGAACGTGTCGACCTTCCAAGGCTTCAGTCCGTGGTCACGCCAGATCCGGGCGACGCTGTCCTTGCCGATGCCGTGGCGGGCCGCCATCAGCCGTGTCGTCCAATGGGTGGAACCATCGTCGGGGCGGTTCTGCTGGGTGTCCGCCACGACCGCAGCCACGGTCCCCTCGGGCAGCCACGACTTGCGGCCATGGCCCGGGGCGATACGCCCGACACCCTCGACGCCCTGCTCAGCGAAGCGCCGGCGCCACGCCCGCACGGACACATCCGTCCCGCATCGGCGCGCCACCTCGTTGGTCGGCACGCCATCTGCGGCCAGCAACAGTGCCTTGGCCTGCACCACCTGGCGGTGAGGAAGGGACTTCGACCGCGCCATCACTTCCAGCGCAGCCCGTTGATCGTCAGACATCGCAAGCGGCTCAGCAGTCCTAATCGCCATACTACCTGACCACCAAAGCTATTTCAACGACGCACTGGTGTCCTGGAAGGTTGAAGCGCTGTGAAAGTGCTTGGGTCATGCGTCGGCTCCTTGGTTGATGGCCGCGCAGTAGGCGGCGAGGCGCTCGAGGATCTCTTCGGCGGTCTTGTGCCACACGAACGGGGTGGGGTTCTCGTTCCAGTTGTCGACCCAGGCTTG
>JBOGHU010000060.1:0-4789 GCA_050742255.1 Acidimicrobiales bacterium | reverse complement strand
GCCGGGCTCGAGGACATCAGCAGCGGCGATGTCCGCATCGGCGACCGCCGGGTCAACCACGTGGCCGCCAAGGACCGCGACATCGCCATGGTCTTCCAGAACTACGCCCTGTACCCCCACCTCAGCGTGCGGGAGAACATGGGCTTCGGCCTCAAGCTGCGCAAGGTGGCCAAGGGCGAGATCGCCCGCCGGGTGGGGCGCGCCGCTCGCATCCTCGGCCTGGAGGAGCACCTCGACCGCAAGCCCCGCAACCTCTCAGGCGGCCAGCGCCAGCGGGTGGCCATGGGCCGGGCCATCGTGAGGGAGCCCCAGGCCTTCCTCATGGACGAGCCCCTCTCCAACCTCGACGCCAAGCTCCGGGTCCAGATGCGGGCCGAGATCGCCCGCATCCAGCGGGACCTGGAGGTGACCACCCTCTACGTGACCCACGACCAGACCGAGGCCATGACCATGGGCGACCGGGTGGCCGTGCTCAGGAAGGGGGTGCTCCAGCAGGTCGACGGCCCCCAGGTCCTCTACGACCGCCCCGACAACCTGTTCGTGGGCGGCTTCATCGGCTCCCCGGCCATGAACCTGGTGCAGGCCACCGTCGAGGCCAGCGACGGGGCCGCCTTCGTCGGCTTCGGCGACCAGCGCCTGCGCCTGGCCGACGAGCTGGCCGCCGAGCGGTCCAGCCTTCGGGCCTACGAGGGCCGCCAGGTGTGCCTGGGCATCCGGCCCGAGGAGATGGAGGACGCCGCCCTCGACACCGGCGCCCCTGACGACCGGCGGCTGCGGGCCGTGGTCGACCTGGTCGAGCAGATGGGCTCGGAGGCCTACCTGCACTTCGCCCTCGACGCCGCCCCGGTCCGCACCGAGGACACCGTCGAGCTGGCCCAGGACGCCGGGACGCCCGAGGGCCTCGAGAGACGGGCCCGCCAGGGCCGGGCCGAGATGGTGGCCCGGGTCGGCCCCCGCACCCGGGCGACCAAGGGTGCGCCGGTGCAGCTGGTCGTCGACACCGGTCGCCTGCACTTCTTCGACCTCGACACCGGCGCCGCGATCCGGTGAGGGAGGATGAGCCGCCGGCGAACCCGCGACCACCACGAGAGAGAAGCTGACCATGCGAAGAGGACGCGCCCTGATCGCCACCCTGGCCAGCCTGGCCCTGCTGGCCGCCGCCTGCGGAGGGGACGACGAGGCCGGGGCCCCCGACGGGGGTGACCAGGCGGGCGAGCTGGCCGGGGTCGAGGTGGAGGTGGCGGCGGTGTGGACCGGCACCGAGGCGGAGCGCTTCGGGGCCGTGCTCGACGCCTTCGAGGAGGAGACCGGTGCCGAGGTGACCTTCACCTCCACCGGTGACGACATCGCCGCCAACCTGGGCCCCCGCCTGTCGGCCGGCGACCCGCCCGACGTGGCCGTGCTGCCCCAGCCCGGGCTGCTGCGCGACTACGCCGCACAGGGCGCCCTCCAGCCCATCGACGACGTCGCCGGGGACGAGGTGGACCAGAACTTCGCCCCCGTCTGGCGGGAGCTGGGCACCGTCGAGGGCGACCTCTACGGGGTGTGGTTCAAGGCCGCCAACAAGTCGCTGGTCTGGTACAACACCGGGGTGTTCGAGGATGCCGGGCTGGAGCCGGCCGAGGACCTCGACGGCTTCCTCGACGTCGCCCGGACCGCCACCGACTTCGGCGTGCCCGCCCTGTCGGTGGGTGGGGGCGACGGGTGGACCCTTACCGACTGGTTCGAGAACGTGTACCTCCGGGTGGCCGGGCCCGAGACGTACGACCAGCTGGCCGACCACGAGATCCCCTGGACCGACCAGTCGGTGAAGGACGCCCTCGAGGTGCTGGGCCGGATCTTCGACCCGTCGCTGATCGCCGGCGGTCCGAGGGGAGCGCTGCAGACCGACTTCGACACCTCGGTCACCCAGGTCTTCACCGACCCGCCCAGGGCGGCCATGGTCTTCGAGGCCGACTTCGTGGCCGGCACCATCACCGGTGAGACCGACGCCGAGCTCGGCACCGACGCCGGGGTGTTCCCCTTCCCCGAGATCGAGGGCTCGGGCCCGGCCGTGGTCGGCGGCGGTGACGTCGCCGTCCTCTTCCGGGACTCCGAGGGCGGCCGGGCCCTGGTCGAGTTCCTGGCCACGCCCGACGCCGCCAGGGCCTGGGCCGAGCTGGGCGGGTTCATCTCGCCCAACGAGAGCCTCGAGCCCGACGCCTACCCCGACCAGACCCTCCGGGACATCGCCCAGGCCCTGCTGGAGGCGAGCGACAGCTTCCGCTTCGACCTCTCCGACCTCCAGCCGGGCGGCTTCGGCCAGCAAGGAGGGGCCATGTTCACCGCCTTGCAGGACTTCCTGTCCGACACCTCCCAGGTCGACGCCGTGGCCCAGCAGCTGGAGGACGGCGCCACCCGGGCCTTCGGCTAGCCCGCTGGCCGCGCCGGACCGGTGACCGGGGCCGAGACCTCCGATCGGGAGCGGGACGCCGGGGCCGCGGCGGCGGCCCCGTCACCGCCGTCCGGGGGCCGCCGGCGGGCGAGGAGCGTGGTGGTGGCGCTGGCCTTCCTGGCCCCGGCCCTGGTGCTGCTGGGGGCCCTGGTCGTGTACCCGATCCTCTTCTCGGGGCTCCGCAGCGTCTACGACCGGGCCGGGGACACCTTCGTGGGCCTCGACAACTACCGGGACATGGTCTCGGGCGGCACCCGCACCGCCATCCGCAACAACGTGATCTGGGTGGCGGTGGCTCCCACCCTCGCCACCGGCATCGGGCTGGTGGTGGCGGTGCTGGCCGAGCGGGTGCGGTGGCAGACGGCGTTCAAGGTGGCGCTGTTCATGCCCATGGCCATCTCCGCCCTGGCCACCGGGGTCATCTTCCGCCTCGTCTACGAGCGGGAGCCGGACCGAGGGCTGGCCAACGCCGTGGCGACCTCGGTGGTCGACACCTTCCGCTCGTCCGGCCGCTACGAGGGGGCCCGGCCCGCCGAGGAGGACCTCCTCCGGCCCGAGGGCCGGGCCCTGGTCACCGCCGAGCGCTTCTCCCCCGGCGAGGTGGGCCGGCTGGGCCTGGTCGCCATCCGGCCCAGCCAGCTCCCCGACGGCGCCGCCACCGCCACGCTCCCCCGTCCCCGCCCCGACCAGCTGGCCGGGGTGGTGTGGCTCGACTTCACCCGGGGTGGAGGTGGCGAGCGGGGGGTCGTCGACCCCACCGAGCGAGGGCTGCCCGGGGTCTCGGTGGAGGCGCTCGGCGACGACGGCGTGGCCGCCACCGCCACCACCGTCGGCGACGGCACCTTCGCCTTCGACGACCTCGACCCCGGTCCCTACCGGCTGCGGCTGGCCGAGTCCAACTTCCGCCCCGCCTACGGGGGGGTAAGCTGGCTGAGCGAGACCCTCATCACCCCCGCGGTGATCGCCGCGTGGCTGTGGATCTGGGTCGGCTTCGCCATGATCGTGGTCGGCGCCGGGCTCTCGGCCATCCCCCGCGACGTGCTGGAGGCGGCGAGGGTCGACGGGGCCGGCGAGTGGCAGGTGTTCCGACGGGTCACCGCTCCCCTCCTGGTCCCGGTGCTGCTGGTGGTGTTCGTGACCCTGGTGATCAACGTGCTGAAGATCTTCGACCTGGTGCTGGTCATCCCCCCCGGCTCCCTCCAGGACGACGCCAACGTCATCGCCCTCGAGATGTGGCGAGTGTCCTTCGGCGGCGCCCGTGACCAGGGCCTGGGCAGCGCCCTCAGCATCTTCCTCTTCCTGCTGGTCCTGCCGGCCATGGCCTTCAACGTCAAGCGGTTCCGATCGGAGCGCTGATGGCGGCCACCTCGCCCATCGAGAGGCTCGACCGGGAGGAGTCGGTGGCCGCCCGCATCAGCCGGGCGGTGGCCAGGGGACCGCTGCACGCGTTGCTGGTGGCGGTGGCGCTGTTCTGGCTGCTCCCCACCGTGGGGCTGCTGCTCTCCTCCTTCCGCTCCCCGGCCGACAACGCCGCCAACGGCTGGTGGAAGGTGCTCTCCGCGCCCAGCCAGCTCACTCTCGACAGCTACCGGGCCCTCCTCGACGACCCCCGCATGGTGAGTGCCTTCTGGAACACCGTGCTCATCACCGTGCCGGCCACGGTGGGGGTGGTCCTGGTCGGCGCCCTGGCCGCCTACGCCTTCGCCTGGGTCGACTTCCCCGGCCGGGACTGGGCGTTCATGGCGGTCGTGGGGCTGCTGGTGGTGCCCGTCCAGGTGGCCCTGATCCCGGTCGCCGAGCTGTACGGTCGTCTGGGCATCTTCGGCGACGTGGTCGGCGTGGTGGTCTTCCACATCGCCTTCGGCCTGCCCTTCGCCATCTTCCTGCTGCGCAACTTCTTCGCCGGGATCCCGAGGGAGCTGCTGGAGGCGGCCCGCATCGACGGGGCCGGCGAGGCCCGCATCTTCTTCCGGGTGATCCTCCCCATCGGGCTCCCGGCCATCGCGTCGCTCAGCATCTTCCAGTTCCTCTGGGTCTGGAACGACCTGCTGGTGGCCCTGGTGTTCGCCGACACCAGGTCCTCGCCGCTGACCCTGGCCATCCTCCGCCAGACCCGCCAGTTCGGGGCCAACATCGACGTCATCGCCCCCGGGGCGTTCATCTCCCTGGCCGTGCCGCTGTTGGTCTTCTTCGCCTTCCAGCGGTACTTCGTCCAGGGCCTGCTGGCCGGGGCCGAGAAGTGACCGGGGCGCCTCCCCGCCGGCGGCTGCCCGCCCGGCCCGGCGTCACCCTCCCGCTGGCGGTCCTGGCGGCGGTGGCGGTCCTGGCGGCGGTGGCGGCGGTGGCGGTTCGGGG
>JBOGHU010000059.1:0-11033 GCA_050742255.1 Acidimicrobiales bacterium | reverse complement strand
GCTCGGCGCCGGCCTGGCTGCGGAAGCACCCCGAGATCTTGCGATGCAGTTTCGTAGGCCGCAGGTCGCGCTCGGCCTGGTTGTTCGTGAAGGCGACGTCGAGGTCGTACATGTAGCGAAGGATGGCGTTGCGGTGATTGGCGAAGGCGGTGACGAGATTGAACGATCGCCCGCTGGTGGGAGGGGCCGAGCTGTTTGAGGCCGCCTCGGCGGGCGTCTTCGCAGGCGGCGGTGGCCGAGCCCCTGCGCGACCGCCTGGGCACCAGCCGCGCCCACGCCCGGCGCCGGGCCGAGGAGCTGGCCGGCGAGGTGCTCCTCGACCCCGAGGTCCTCTGCCGCTACCCCCACTAGCTCTCCGGGGGTGAGCGGCGGCGGGCCACCCTGGCCATGGTGCTGGCCCTCGACCCCGAGCTGGTCGTGCTGGACGAGCCCACCGCCGGCCTCGACCCCGCCTCCAGGGACGAGGTGGTGGCCCGAATCGGCGAGCTGACGGCCGAGCGTGGCTTCGGCCTGGTGGCCATCTCCCACGACCTGCCCGACGCCGCCCGCCTGGCCAGGCGCACCATGGTGCTCTACGCCGGGGAGGCCATGGAGGTGGGCGACACCGCCGCGCTCGTCAGCCGCCCCGCCCACCCCTACTCGTGGGCGCTGGTCAACGCCTATCCGGTGATGACCACGACCAAGGACCTGCGCCCCATCCGGGGACGTCCCCCCGACCCTCGGGCCGTCCCCTCCGGCTGCCCGTTCCACCCCCGCTGCACCCAGGCCGAGGACCTGTGCCGCCAGGAGCACCCCGCCCTCCGGCTCTCGCGGGGGCGCCTGGTGGCCTGCCACTTCGGCGGGCTCAAGACGCTGCTGTCGGCCAGGGGGGTGAGCAAGACCTTCCGCGCCGGCCGGCGCCAGGTCCATGCCCTAGAGGGGTCTCCCTCGAGCTGGCCGAGGGGGAGGCCCTGGGGGTGATCGGCCCGTCGGGCAGCGGCAAGTCGACGCTGGCCCGCATCCTCACCGGCCACCTCCCCCCCGATGCGGGCCACGTGCTGCTAGAGGGCCAGCCCGTGCCCACGTCGTGGCGGAGCGAGGCACGGCGGCGGCGGCGGCGGGCCCAGCTCATCATGCAGGACCCCTGGGACGCCCTCTCGCCTCGCCTGACGGTGGCCGAGCTGGTGCGGGAGCCGCTCGACCTGGCCGGCGACGGCAGCCGCCGACACCGGGAGGCGTCGGTGAGCGAGGCGCTGGAGAGCGTCGGGCTGCCGCCGTCGGGCCCCTTCCTTCGGACCCGTACCCACGAGCTGTCGGGCGGCCAGCTCCAGCGGGTGGCCCTGGCCCGGGGGCTGGTGGTGAGGCCCAAGCTCCTGGTGGCCGACGAGCCCACCAGCATGCTCGACGCCTCCGAGCAGGCCCGGCTCCTGGTCGTGCTGAGGGAGCGCCAGGCCGAGATGGGCCTGGGCCTGGTGCTGGTGTCCCACGACATGGCGGTGGTGCGCAAGGTCACCGACCGGATCGTGGTCCTCGAGGCCGGCCACGTGGTGGAGGACGGCGCCTCGCACCAGGTCTCCACCTCTCCCCGCAGCGGTACCGGGCGGCGGCTCATCGAAGCCGCCCCCACCTTCGCCCCGAAGCAGACCGTCGTCGGCGTCGACGAGCAGGGCGGCCCCGGCCCCGCGCAGCGGCCCCGGTGACTAGACCAGGGCCCGATCGAGGCGCTGCCGGGCGTCCTCCTCGGAGACCTCGAGGGCGAAGCTGAGCTCGGACACCAGGATGCTGCGGGCCCGCTCCAGCATGGCCTTCTCCGCCGTAGACAGGCCCTTGGCCGTCTCCCGCAGCGCCAGGTTCCGCACCACCTCGGCCACCTGGTAGACGTCGCCCGACTTCATCTTCTCCTGGTGGTTCTTGAACCGCCGGCTCCAGTTCGAGGGCTCCCGCACGTCCCGCTTGGCGATCACCCCGAACAGGTCCTCCACGTCGGAAGGGCTGATCGGGGGCCGCATCCCCACCTGCTCGGCCTTCCCGGTGGGCACCGACAGGACCAGGTCGCCGTGGAGCATCTCCAGGACCAGGTACTCGGCGGGCTCGCCGAAGGCGTCACGGGTCTCCTTGCGGGTGATGATCGCCGCCCCGTGGTGGGGGTACACGACACGGTCACCGACATCGAAGGCCATCGCAGTCCGCTCCTCGTGGGTGGGCCGAACCGGCGTTCCCAAGGATGCCACGGCGGGGGATGATCGCACCAACCCGCGATCGGGCCACCCCAACCATAATGGTGAGGTGAGCCAGTACGGCCCGTGGCGGATGCTCCACCACACCGACGTCGACGGTGCCCGGCTCTCCCTGCCCCTGGCCCAGAGGGTCTGGGCCTTCGCCCGGCCCTACCGGGCCAGGATCGCGGCCCTGGTCGGCACCATCGCCGCCGGCGCCCTCCTCGGTGCCGTCCCCCCCCTGCTCTACCGGGCGGTGATCGACGACGCCATCGGGGGGCGGCGGCTGGACCTGCTCAACGTCCTCGCCCTGGCCCTCGTCGCCGTGGCCGCGGCCGGCGCCACCACCGGGGTCGTGGCCCGGTGGCTCTCCTCCCGGGTGGGCGAGGGCCTCATCTGCGACCTGAGGGTGGCGCTGTTCGACCACATCCAGCGGATGCCGCTGGCGTTCTTCACCCGCACCCGCACCGGGGCCCTCACCAGCCGGCTCACGACCGACCTGGTCGGTGGCCACCGGGTGTTCACCGAGACCCTCGCCTCGGTGGTGTCGACCCTCCTCAGCGTGGTGGTCACCGTGGTGGCCATGCTCGTCCTCGACTGGCGCCTGACGGTGGTGGCCCTGGCCATCGCGCCGGTGTTCATCGTCGTGACACGGAGGATGCGGGGCCGGCTGCACGGGCTGATGACCGCCCAGGCCAACGCCAACGCGTCGATGACCACCCAGATCACCGAGCGGTTCCAGGTCGGGGGCGCCCTGCTGGTCAAGCTGTTCGGGACGCCCCGGGGCGAGGTGGAGCAGTTCTCCCGCCACGCCGCCGAGCTGCGCGACACCGGGACCAGCACCGCCGTTTACAGCCGCCTGTTCCACGTGGCCTTCACCCTGGTGGCGTCGGTGGGCACCGGCCTCGTCTACTGGTACGGGGGGCGGATGGTGGTGAGCGGCGCGGTGTCGCTCGGCACCATCGTCGCCTTCGCCGCCTACCTCACCCAGCTCTACACCCCCCTCACCATGCTGGCCAACGCCCGGGTCGACCTGGCCGGGGCCCTGGTCTCCTTCCAGCGGGTCTTCGAGGTGCTCGACCTCCCCAGCCCGATCGTCGAACGGCCCGGGGCGGTGGAGCTGGGTGCGCCCCGCGGCCACGTCGAGCTGGACCGGGTGTGGTTCCGCTACCCGCCGGCGGCGGAGGTGGCACTGGCCTCCCTGGGGGAGGAAGGCGACGACCTCGACACCGACCACGGGTGGGCGCTCCAGGACGTCTCGGCGGTGATCGAACCCGGCCAGACCGTGGCTCTGGTCGGGCCCTCGGGGGCGGGGAAGACCACCATCTCCCTGCTGGCCGCACGCCTCTACGACGTCACCGCAGGGGCGGTGCACATCGACGGCCACGACGTGCGGGACCTCACCATGGAGACGGTGGCGGCGGCGGTGGGCACCGTCACCCAGGACCCCCACCTCTTCCACGACACCATCCGCAACAACCTGCTGTACGCCCGCCCCGACGCCGGACACGACCAGGTGGTGGAGGCGGCCCGGGCGGCCCAGATCCACAGCCTGGTGGCCAGCCTGCCCGAGGGCTACGAGACCGTGGTCGGGGAGCGGGGCTACCGGCTCTCGGGGGGAGAGAAGCAGAGGCTGGCCATCGCCCGCCTGCTGCTGAAGGACCCGGCCATCATGATCCTCGACGAGGCCACCGCCCACCTCGACTCCGAGTCGGAGGTCCTGATCCAGCGGGCCCTGGCGGTGGCGCTGGAGGGGCGCTCGAGCCTGGTCATCGCCCACCGGCTGTCGACGGTGGTGAACGCCGACCAGATCCTCGTCCTCGACCGGGGCCGGATCCGGGAGCGGGGCACCCACCATCAGCTCCTCGACGCCGACGGGCTGTACGCCGCGCTGTTCCGGCTCCAGTTCGAACGGGCCACGTCCGACGCAGAGCCGTTCTCCCCGGCCGGGCTGCTCAAGGGGACGGGGACCGAGCCGACGCCAACCGGGCGCTAGCCCGGCCCCCGTGGAGGCCCTGCTGCTCAGCTTCGGCGCCGTGTTCGTGGCCGAGCTCGGTGACAAGAGCCAGCTCGTCACCCTGACCTTCGCCGCCCGGGGCCGGCCCCTGGCCGTGCTGGGCGCGGTGAGCGTCGCCGCCGCCGTCCTCCACGCCGGGTCGGTCGTGGCCGGCACCGCCCTGCGCACCGCCCTGCCCGAGCGGGCCCTCGAGATCGGGGGCGGCCTGGCGTTCCTGGTCGTGGCGGCGGTGATCCTGGCCGGCGTCGACGGCAGGGGGGACCGACCCGACGCCGGCACCACCCCCCCACCGGCGCCCCGCTCGCTGCCGCTGGCGGCGGGAGGGGCGTTCCTCGTGGCCGAGCTGGGCGACAAGACCATGCTCGCCACCATCGCCCTGGCCTCCGCCTATGGGGCCCTGGGCACCTGGGCCGGCGCCACCCTCGGCACCGTGGTCGCCGACGGCCTGGCCGTGGCGGTCGGCCACCAGCTCGGCACCCACCTCCCGCTGCGCACCCTGCGACTGGCCACCGTCGCCGCCTTCGCCGGGGTGGGGGCGCTGCTGGTGGTGGTGGGGGCCTAGGCGGCTACACGTCGAGGAACCGGGTGATGGCCACCCCGGCGCCGACGGCGCCGATGGCCGCGCCCAGCACCACCAGGAACACCCCGGTGGTGATGACCTGGGACTGCAGGACCACCACGCTGCTGAAGATGTTCTCGGCGTCGCGGAGGCGGTCCAGCATCGTCCCCCGCACCAGGGCGACGACGCCGAAGGCGGTGGCGGCGCCGACCAGGCCCTGGAGAAGGCCCTCGATCATGAACGGCCCCCGGATGAACCAGTTGGTGGCGCCGACCAGCTTCATGACCTCGATCTCCCGACGCCGGGCGAAGATGGCCATGCGGATGGTGTTGAGGATGAGGAGGCAGGCGGCGAAGAGCAGCAGGGCGGCGATGCCGAAGATCACGCTCTGGGTGATGCTCGAGACCTTGAGCAGGGTGCGCACCGTCTCGAAGGCGAAGACCACCTCCCTGACCCCGGGCTCGCCCTGGAAGCGCTGCCCCACGGCCTTGATCACCTCGGCGTCGGCGATGCGGGGCTTCACCCGGTACGACGGCGGCAGCACGCTGGCATCGACGTTCTCCAGGAACTCGGGCCGGTCGGCGAAGAGCACCTTGGCCAGCTCGAACTGCTCCCCCTGGGAGACGAACTGCACGTCGGCGACGTCGGGGGTGCCCTCCAGCTCCCGGCCGATGCGCTCCCGCTGCTCGGGGCTGGAGTCGACGCTGAGGAAGACCTCGAACTCAATCCCCCCCTTCCAGCGGGCGGTGGCGTTGGCCACTCCGTAGCGGAGCAGCATGGCCGACCCGACCAGCGACAGCGACACCGCGGCGGTGACCACCGACGCCGTCGTGAGCAGGAGGTTCCGCCGGAGGTTCTGCAGCGTCTCCCGGAAGGCGTACCCGAACTTGCCCCCCACCTCAGGCGTACACCCCTCGGAACTGGTCGCGCATGATCGTGCCCCGGTCCAGCTCGATGACCCGTCGGCGCATGCTGTCGACGACGCTCTGGTCGTGGGTCGCCATGACCACCGTGGTGCCGGTGCGGTTGATGCGGTCGAGCAGTCGCACGATGCCCACCGAGGTGGTGGGGTCGAGGTTGCCGGTGGGCTCGTCGGCCAGCAGGATCAGGGGCCGGTTCACGAAGGCCCGGGCCACCGAGACGCGCTGCTGCTCGCCCCCGGAGAGCTCGTGGGGCAGGTTGTCGTGCTTCTTGCTCAGCCCCACCAGCTCCAGGATGGCCGGCACCTGGGAGGCGATCACGTGCCGAGGGCGTCCGATGACCTCCAGGGCGAAGGCCACGTTCTCGTACACGGTCTTGCTCGACAGCAGCTTGAAGTCCTGGAAGATGCAGCCGATGTTGCGACGAAGGTGGGGGATCTTCCAGCTGCTGAGCGAGGTGGTGTCCTTGCCGGCCACCCACACCCGGCCCCTCTCGGGCCGCTCCTCGGCGTTGAGCAGCCGCAGGAAGGTCGACTTGCCCGAGCCCGAGGGGCCCACGAGGAAGACGAACTCCCCCCGGCGGATGTCGGCCGATGCGTCCCGCAGGGCCACGACGTCGCCCTTGTACCGCTTGGTGGCGTCCTTGAGCTTGATCACGCGGCGCTCCTTGTCGGTGCGACCCCGGCACGATACCAAGGCCGCCCCCCCGAGTTCGAGCATCCCGTCGGGGACGGCACCCGGCCCGGGGGAGGGTCAGCGGCGCTCCTGGGCCCGGTCCCAGCGGAGGAACGCCTCCATGAACCCGTCGAGGTCGCCCTCGAGCACGGCCTCGACGTTGCCGGTCTCGTGGTTGGTGCGCAGGTCCTTCACCAGCTGGTAGGGGGCCAGCACGTAGGAGCGGATCTGGTTGCCCATCGCCGCTTGGGAGGACGATCCCGAGATCGCCGCCAGCGAGGCCCGGTGCTCCGCCCGCCGCCGCTCGGCCAGCTTGGCCCCGAGGATCTGCAGGGCCCGGGCCTTGTTCTGGTGCTGGCTCCGCTCGTTCTGGCAGGAGACCACGATCCCGGTGGGCTCGTGGGTGATCCGGACCGCCGAGTCGGTGACGTTGACGTGCTGGCCGCCGGCCCCCGAGGACCGGTAGGTGTCCACCCTGACGTCCTTCTCGTCGATGGCCACGTCGGAGGGATCCTCCACGAAGGGGGTGACGTCGAGGGAGGCGAAGCTGGTCTGGCGGCGGGCGGCGGCGTCGAAGGGCGACATGCGCACCAGCCGGTGCACCCCCTGCTCGCCGCGGAGCAGCCCGTAGGCGTACCGGCCCCGGACCAGGAACGTGGCCGACAGCAGCCCGGCCTCCTTGCCGGCCGACGCCTCGTCGACCTCGGTGCCGAGACCACGGCGCTCGGCCCAGCGCAGGTACATGCGAAGCAGCATCTCGGCCCAGTCCTGGGCGTCGGTGCCGCCCTCCCCGGCGTGGACCTCGCACACGGCGTCGCCCTCGTCGTGCTCGCCGGTGAACAGCGAGCGCAGCTCGAGCTGGTCGAGGCGCCGGGCCAGGTCGGCGATCCCCGCCGCGATCTCCCCCCCGAGCGACCGGTCCCGCTCCTCCCGGGCCAGCTCATCGAGGGTCTCGACGTCGGACAGGCGGCGGGCCAGCTCGTCGAAGGTGGTCAGGTCGTCGCGGATGTCGGCCAGCTCGGAGGTGACCCGGCGGGCGCTCCCCTGGTCGTCCCACAGGTCGGGCTTGCTCACCTCCGCCTCCAGCCGCGCCATCGTGGCCCGCGCCTCGTCGACGCCGAGATAGCCCTCGGCCTCGACGACCCGCGCCCGCAGCGCCTTCAGCTCGTCCGAGAAGTCCTGCACGGCCGGGGACGTCAACGCCCGTGGCAGTACTTGAACTTCTTCCCGCTGCCGCAGTGGCAGGGCTGGTTCCGGCCCAGCTTCTCCTCGGCCGAGCGCACGATCGGCACGTTCGGCTCCGCCTCGGCCGGCGGCGGGGCCGCCGGTCCCCCGCCCCCTGCGTCGACGGCCCCCACCGCCGCCGCCCGCCGGAGGCTCTGGCTCCCCTGCACCGGTTCGTCGGCCGCCGAGTACCGCACGTCGCGCACCTCGGGACCGTCCTGGCGGGGCTGGCGGACGACCTGGAGGTGCATCACGTACCGCAGGAAGTCCTCGGCGATGGCCCCCACCATGGCCTTGAACATGGCGTAGCCCTCGCGCTGCCACTCCACCAGCGGGTCCTTCTGGCCCATGGCCCGCAGGTGGATCCCCTCCTGGAGGTAGTCCATCTCGTAGAGGTGCTCCCGCCAGCGGGTGTCGATGACCCGCAACATGACCTGGCGCTCGATCTCCCGCATGGCCTCGGGGCCGAACGCCGCCTCCCGCTCCTCGTAGTACCGGGACGCCTCGTCGACGACGGCCTCGACGATCTCGTCCACCGCCGCGGTGGCGGTCAGGTCCTCGGGGGTGAAGCGGGTGGGGTAGTACTCGTGGAGCTGGGCCACCAGGCCCTCGAGGTCCCACTCCTCGGGGAGCTCCGAGACGCACGATGAGCGCACCACCCCCTCGAGGGCGACCCGAAGGCTCTCCAGCGCCTCGTCCCGCAGGTCGTGGCCCTCGAGGATCTGGTTGCGGCGCCGGTAGATCACCTTGCGCTGCTCGTTCATCACCTCGTCGTACTTGAGGACGTTCTTGCGGATCTCGGCGTTGCGGGCCTCCACGGTGTTCTGGGCCCGCTCGATGGCCTTGGAGACCATCCTGGCCTCGATGGGGACGTCCTCGGGCAGGGCCTTTCCCATCACCCAGTTCATGGCGCCGGTGGCGAACAGGCGCATCAGCTCGTCCTCCAGCGAGAGGTAGAAGCGGCTCTCCCCCGGGTCCCCCTGGCGGCCGGAGCGGCCCCGGAGCTGGTTGTCGATCCGGCGGCTCTCGTGGCGCGCGGTCCCGAGCACGTACAGCCCTCCCACGCCTCGGATCTTGTCGCCCTCGGCCCGGCACTCCTCCTCGTGGTCGGCCAGCAGCTCCCTATACCGGGCCTGGCCCTCGTCGCTGTCGAGCTCGAGGCCCTCGGCCCTGGTGGCCCGGCGGGCCAGGCCATCGGGGTTCCCGCCCAGGATGATGTCGACACCGCGACCGGCCATGTTGGTGGCCACCGTCACCGCTCCCAGGCGACCGGCCTGGACCACGATCTCCGCCTCCCGGGCGTGCTGCTTGGCGTTGAGGACCTCGTGGCGGATGCCCCGCCGGGTGAGCAGGCGGGAGAGCAGCTCGGACTTCTCGACCGAGACCGTCCCCACCAGGACCGGCTGGCCGTTGGTGTAGCGCTGGGCGATGTCGTCGGCCACCGCCGCGAACTTGGCCGCCTCGGTCTTGTAGACGAGGTCGGGGTGGTCGGCCCGGATGACCGGCTCGTTGGTGGGCATGGGCACCACGGTCAGCCCGTAGGTGTTGCCGAACTCGGCTGCCTCGGTCACCGCGGTCCCGGTCATGCCGGCGAGCTTGTCGTAGAGGCGGAAGTAGTTCTGGAGGGTGATGGTGGCGAGGGTCTGGTTCTCCTCCTTGATCCGCACCCCCTCCTTGGCCTCCACCGCCTGGTGCAGCCCCTCCGACCAGCGCCGACCCTCGAGGATGCGCCCGGTGAACTCGTCGACGATCTTCACCTCGCCGTTGACCACTATGTAGTCGCGGTCCCGCTTGTACAGCTCCTTGGCCCTCAGGGCCGCCTGGAGCTGGTGGACCAGGTTCTGGGAGAGCTCGTCGTAGAGGTTCTCGACCTCGAGGGCGGACTCGACCTTCTCGATCCCCGACTCGGTCGGCGCCACGTGGCGCTTCTCCTCGTCGACGTCGTAGTCGGCGTCACGCCGCAGCCCCCGTACGATGCTGGCGAACTGGTAGTACACCTTGGCGGCGTCGGCGGCCCGGCCGCTGATGATGAGCGGGGTCCGGGCCTCGTCGACCAGGATGGAGTCGATCTCGTCGACGATGGCGTACCGGTGGCCCCGCTGGACCCGGGACTCGGTCGACATGGCCATGTTGTCGCGCAGGTAGTCGAAGCCGAGCTCGTTGTTGGTGCCGTAGGTGACGTCGCAGCCGTAGTTGTGCCGCTTCTCGGCGGGATCGCGGATCTCGGGGAGCACCAGGCCCACGTCCAGGCCCAGCCACCGGTAGATCCGGCCCATCCACTCGGCGTGGAAGCGGGCCAGGTAGTCGTTCACGGTGACCACGTGGACACCGCCTCCGGCGAGGGCGTTCAGGTACACCGGCATGGTGGAGACCAGCGTCTTGCCCTCACCGGTCTTCATCTCCGCCACCCACCCGAAGTGCAGGGCGGCGGCTCCCATGAGCTGGACGTCGAAGTGCCGCTGGCCGATGGTGCGACGGGCCGCTTCCCGCACCACCGCGAAGGCCTCGACCAGGAGATAGTCGAGGGAGGCCCCGTTGGCCACCTGCTGGCGGAGGTCCCCGGTCCTGGCCCGCAGCTCGTCGTCGGAGAGGGCGGCCACCTCGGGCTCACGACCGTTGATCTCCGGCACCAGGCCGGCCAGCGCCTTGAGCTTGCGACCCTCGCCGGCGCGCAGGATCCGGTCCAAGACTCCCACGAGCCCGGAGTGTACCGGTGGGTCGAGGCCGGCTCCGGTCGGCGGCGGCTACCCCGCCTCGTCGATGAGGCCCACGTCCCCCACGGCCCGGCGGTACACCACCGCCGCCCGCCCCGTCTCGGTGTTGGAGAAGAAGAAGAAGCCGTGCCCCAGCAGCTCCATCTGCAGGGCGGCCTCCTCGGGGGTCATGGGCTTCATGAGGAACCGCTTGGTCTTGACGATGCGCGTGCCCTGGTCGGGGTCCGACCCGGCGCCGGCCCCGGCGAGCACCCCCTCGGCGTCGGCCAGCTCTCGCCGGCGGGAGTGGCTCCGCCCCACCAGCTTGGTCTTCAGCTTGTGGAGCTGGTGCTCGAGCTTGTCGACGGCGGCGTCCACGGCGGCGAAGGGATCGGCCGCCGCCACCTTGGCCCGCACGTGGTGGCCGTGACCCTCGAGGGTCACCTCACAGACGTCCTTGTCGGCGATGCGGGGGTTCCGCTCCTCGAGGAAGTGGACCTCGGCCCGGTCCATGCCGTCGAGGAACCGGTCCAGGCGACCGATCTTCTCCTCCGCCGCTGCCCTCAGGGCGCCGGTGAGCTCCACGTTGCGGCTGCTGACGCTGATCTGCACGCACCCTCCTTGGTCGCGGATGGGGTTGCGCCCGGCTGACCTGGTCTTTGCCCCCACACTCGCCTGCTGAGGAGGTGGCGTGCCCGGCGCCGGCGGCCGGCGGGTGGCGGCCCGGCGGCGCCGTGGTCGCACGCTTGG
>JBOGHU010000058.1:0-22352 GCA_050742255.1 Acidimicrobiales bacterium | reverse complement strand
GGCCAGGGCGGTGGTGTCCACGCCGGCCGCCACCGCCGGCAGGGCGACGGCCAGGGCCGCCAGCCCCACCGCCGCGGCCGCCGCCCGGGAGTGGGGAGGCCTGCCCAGGAGGCGGGGCCGCACGGGGCCGCCAGGGCGGGCAGCAGGACAGGCGCCAGGCATGGAGTTAGGGTGACTTTACACCGGGCGAGCCCCGGGTTTACCGTGCACACCATGGTCCGCCGACTCCTGGCCGTGGTGCTGGCCGTGGCCGCCGTCACCGTGGGGCTGGCCTCCTGTGGTGGGGACGGCGACCGCCTCACCGTCTACTCCGGGCGCACCGAGAACCTGATCGGCCCCCTGCTCCAGCGGTTCAACGAGGAGACGGGCACGCCCGTGGACGTGCGCTACGGCGACTCGGCCGACCTGGCCCTGCTCATAGAGCAGGAGGGCAGCCGCTCGCCCGCCGATGTCTTCCTCTCCCAGAGCCCCGGTGCACTCGGGTTCCTCGCCGGGGCCGGACGCCTCCGGCCCCTCCGCCCCGACGTCCTCGAGCGGGTGAGCGAGGGCTTCGAGTCCAGCCAGGGCCTGTGGGTGGGCCTGTCGGGCCGGGTCCGGGTGCTGGTCTACAACACCGACGAGGTCGACCCGGCCGACCTGCCCTCGTCGGTCTTCGACCTCACCGACCCTCGGTTCGAGGGCCGGGTGGGGGTGGCCCCCAACAACGGCTCGTTCCAGGACTTCGTGACCGCCATGCGCCAGACCGAGGGTGACGAGGTGGCCCTGCGCTGGCTGGAGGGCATGGCCGCCAACGACAGCCCCACCTACGCCAACAACACCGCCATCGTCCAGGCCGTGGCCCGGGGCGAGGTCCCCCTGGGGCTGGTGAACCACTACTACAACGAGCGCCAGCTGGCCGAGGATCCGGGCTCCCCCTCCGCCAACCACTTCTTCCCCGGCGGCGACCTGGGCTCGCTGGTCCTCGTGACCGGGGTGGGTGTGGTCGAGGCCAGCGACCGGGCCGACGACGCCCAGCGCCTGGTGCGGTTCCTCCTCGGCGAGGAGGCCCAGACCTTCTTCAGCGAGGAGACGTTCGAGTACCCCCTGGCCGCCGGTGTGGAGCCGGCCGCCGCCCTCCGGCCCCTCGACCAGCTCCCCACCCGGCGGATCGACCTCAACGAGCTCGGTGGGGGCCTGGAGCGGACCACCGAGCTCATCGCCCGCAGCGGCCTGGAGGACACCTGAGCCCGGTGGCCGTCGGCACCCGCCCGCCTCCCCTCCCCCCGGCCACCCCGGAGCTGCCCGCCGTCCTCGAGCCGGTCCCGCCCACCCCCGCCGAACGCCGGAGCCGGCCCCCGCCGGCCCTGGTGGTGGCGGCGGTGGGGGTGGGCCTGGTCTTCGCCGCCCCCCTCGGGTACCTGGTCTGGCGCAACGCCGTGCTGGGCGGCGACGTGGTGGCCCTGCTCCGCTCGTCCACCACCCTCGGACCGCTCGGGCGGACGGTCCTGCTGGCCACCACGGTGAGCGCGGCCTGCGCCGCCCTGGGCACGTCGGTGGCGTGGGTGGTGACCCGGGCCGACCTGCCGGGGCGGCGGGTGTGGCGGGCGCTGGTCCCCCTGCCCCTGGTGATCCCCTCGTTCGTGGGCGCCGCCGCCCTGGTGGCGGGGTTGGCTCCGGGCGGCGCCCTCGACCAGCTCCTCGGGCCCCTCGGGGTGGAGCGGCTGCCCCCGGTCCGGGGCTTCGTCGGCGCCTTCGGCGTGCTCACCCTGCTCAGCTACCCCTACGTGTCGCTGCCGGTGGCCGCCCGACTCGCCGTCCTCCCCCCGACCCTCGAGGAGAGCGCCCGCCTGCTGGGCCGGCGCCCGTGGGGCGTCTTCCGCACCGTGGTCCTCCCCCAGACGGCGGGGGCGGTGTGGGCCGGTGGCCTCCTGGTCTTCCTCTACGTGCTCTCCGACTTCGGCGCCGTCGACATCGTCCGCTACGACACCCTGACCCGTGACATCTTCGCCAACCGGGTGTTCAACCCGCAGCGGTCGGTGGCCCTCAGCCTGGTGCTGGGGGCCCTCGCCGTGGCCGTGGTGGCCGCCGAGCGGGTGCTGGCCCGCCGCCGGGTGGTGACGGCGGCGGCGGGGGGCGCCCGCGCCCTCACCCTCCCCCTGGGGCGGTGGAAGGCGCCGGCCCTGGGCCTGGTGGGCGCCACCGTGGGCCTGGGGCTGGTGGCGCCGCTGGCGGTGCTGGGCTGGTGGGCGGTGCGGGGGCTCCTCCGCTCCGACGCCGCCCTTCGGGTGGGCGAGGCCGGGCTGGCCGACCTGGTGGGGCCCGTGGCCAACACCGCCGGGGCGGGGGTGGTGACCGCCGTGGTGGCGGTGGCGGTGGTGCTCCCCGTCGCCTTCCTCACCGTCCGCCACCGCAGCCACGTGGGCGACCTGCCCAACGCCATGGTGGTGGGGGGCTTCGCCCTGCCCGGCCTGGTCATCGCCCTGGCCCTGGCCTTCTGGGCGCTGCGGCTCCCCGCCGCCGTGGGCCTCTACCAGACCCTGCCCCTGCTGGTGGTGGCCTACGTGGTCCACTTCGGGGCCCAGGCCATGCGGGCCGCCCAGGTGGCGGTGGGGGGCGTGCCCCCGCAGCTGGAGGACGCCGCCCGCACCCTGGGGGCGGGACGGGTGCGGCGGCTCGCCACCGTGTCCCTCCCGCTCATGCTGCCGGGCCTGGGGGCGGGTGCCGGCCTGGTGCTGCTGTCGGCCATGAAGGAGCTGCCCGCCACCCTGCTGCTGGCCCCCACCGGGTTCGAGACCCTGGCCACCCGCATCTGGGGAGCCAACGACGGGGGCTTCCTGGCCGAGGTGGGGCTCACCTCGCTGGTGCTGGTCGCCCTCTCGGGTGCCCTGACCTGGCTGCTGGTGATCCGCCGGGCCGACCGGCTCTGACCCGGTGACCCCCGCTGGCGCACCGGCGGGCCTGGCCCGGGCCATGGTGGCCCTGGCCCTGGTCACCGCCTTCTGGGCCGGGATCGGGACCGGGGTGCGGGCGACCTACGGCGCCCGGACCACCGCCGACGAGCCCCAGTACCTGCTGTCGGCCACCAGCCTGGCCGAGGACGGCGACCTCGACATCGCCGACGAGCTGGCTGCCGAGCGCTGGCGGGCCTGGCACGAGGTGGACCTGCCCACCCAGACCGAGCCCCAAGCCGACGGGAGCCGGGTCAGCCCCCACGGCCCGCTGCTGGCGGTGGTGCTGGCCCTGCCGGTGGCCTGGGGCGGGTGGGTCGGGGCCAAGGTGGCCCTGGCGGGGGTGACCGGGGCCCTGGCCGCCACCATGGCGTGGGTGGCGGTGCGCCGCCTGGGGGTGCCGGTGGGGGTAGCCGGCGCGGTGGTGGCGTGCTTCTCCCTCGCCCCGCCCCTGGCCGTGTACGGCACCCAGGTCTACCCCGAGCTCCCCGCCGCCCTGGTGGTGACCGCGGTCGTGGGTGCCCTGAGCGGTCCCCTGGGCCCGGCTGCCACCGCCGCCACGGCCCTGGGCGTGACCGCCCTCCCCTGGCTGGGGGTCAAGTACGTCCCGGTGGCGGCGGCCCTGGCCGGCGTGGCCCTGTGGCGCCTGGCCGCCGGCGGGGACCGGCGCCGGGCCGCCGCCCTCGCCGCCGCCCTTGTCCTGTCGGCGGCGGCCTTCACCGCCGGCCACCTGGCCCTCTACGGGGGCCTGACGCCCTACGTCGCCGGGGACCACTTCGTGGGGGGCCAGCTCACCGCGGTGGGCGCAGCCCCCGACTACCTGGGTCGCAGCCGGCGGCTGCTGGGGCTGCTGGTCGACCGCCGCTTCGGCCTGGTCGCCTGGCAGCCGGCGTGGCTGCTGGGGCTGCCGGCCCTCGCCGCCCTGGCCCGCCGGCGCCCCCGGTGGTGGCCGGCCCTCGTCCTGGCCCTGGCCGCCGGCTGGCTCACCGCCACCTTCGTGGCCCTGACCATGCACGGGTACTGGTGGCCGGGGCGCCAGGTGGTGGTGGTGGCGCCCCTCGTGGTCCTGGCGGTGGCGTGGTGGGTCGCCCAGGCGGGGCGGGGGGCCCGTGCCCTGGTGGCCGGGGGGCTGGTGGCGGGGGCGGCCACCTTCGCCTGGCTGGTCGCCGACGGCCTGGCCGGGCGGCTCACCTGGGTGGTCGGCTTCGACGCCACGACCAACCCCGGGTACCGCCTGTGGCGGCTGGCCCTGCCCGACCTGGCCTCCCCGGGGCCTGGCGACGAGGCCGGGTTCGCCGCCTGGGTGGCGGTGGCGGGGCTCCTGGTCGCGGCCGGCTGGGGCGGTGCCGGCGGGCGGGCGGGGTCCGGTCCCTCAGGCCGGGGTGGCGACGGGGACCGAGACCAGGATGCGGGTGGCGGCGAAGTCGCCCAGCCCCACGACGCGGTCCTCGATGCTCACCGTCACGGTGCCGTCGGGTGAGGCGGCGACCAGGGTGCCCGACTTGCCGGGCTGGACCCGGCTGGCCTCCAGGAACTCCAGCAGCCCGGGGGTGAACTCGAGCTCCTCGGGGATGCGGGTGACGGTGAACTCGCCCCCCACCGACAGCTGGGCCAGGGGGACCACCACCGGCTCGGTGTAGGCCGACCCCGGGATGGGGTTGCCGTGGGGGCAGGTGGTGGGATCGCCGAGGAGGCGGTTCATGGCCAGCTCCACCCTGTCGGTGAGCACGTGCTCCCACCGCCCCGCCTCGTGGTGGGCCTCGGCCCAGTTGAGGCCCAGGACGTCGGTGAGGAAACGCTCGGCCAGGCGGTGGCGGCGCACCACCTGCTCGGCCAGGGTCATCCCCCCCTCGGTGAGGTGGATGCGTCGGCGGGTCCCTCGATCCTCGGGTCCTCGACCAGCTGAGACCTGGCCGTCGCCATCGGTGCCGATGCCCCCGTCGACGGTGACCAGCTCCTCCACCACCATCCGGCGGATCATCTCCGAGACGGCGGGGCGGGAGACGTTGAGGCGGTCGGCTATGCGGGCCTGGATCACCTCGACGTCGTCCTCGCGGAGCTCGTAGATCGCCTCGCAGTACTCCTCGAAGGCGGGGTGGAACTCGGCCATGGCGCTGAAGTGTACCCTGGCCGGCCGGCTACGCCGCCCGAACGCCTCAGGGGTGGGTGGTTCCCGCCGTCGGGGTAGGGACTGCCCGATGAGCGACGTGAGCCCGAACCCGCCTGACGAGCTGCCGGCGTTCGCCCCCCACAACGTGGTGGCCACCTACCCGTCGGTGGAGGCGGCGAGACGGGCCGTCACCAGCCTGGAGCGCCACGGGGTGGAGGCCGGGGACATCTCCCTGCTGGGCCCCGGGGTGGAGGAGGCGGGCGGGCCCGAGACCAACGAGGAGCAGCGGGCGGCGGACATGGCCACCACCGGGGAGGTGGGCAGGAGGGCGGCCGCCGGGCTGGTCGGGGGCGGCGCGGCGGGGGCGGCGGCAGGGGCCCTGGCCGCCCTGGCCGCCTTCGCCATCCCCGGGGTGGGGCCGGTGGTGGGCGGAGGGGTGCTCGTCGCCGCCGCCGGCGGTGCCGCGTTCGGTGCCGCCGCCGGAGGCTTCTACGCCGGGGCCAGTGGCCTGCCGGTGAGCCAGGCGTGGTCCCACACCTTCGAGGCGGTCAAGGGGGGGCGGACCTGCGTGGGCGTCCACAGCCGCCACGCCGGCCACGTCGAGCGGGCGACCGCGGCCCTGCGGCGGACCGGCCCCCTGCGGCTGGTCCGCTTCGGCCCCGAAGGGCAGCTGGACGAGGTGGTGTGACCCGGGCGCCCCGGCCCCGGGGCCCGGAGGGTCAGGTCCCCTCGTCGGTGGCCCCCGGCGCCTCGGCGGTGGCCCCCGGCGCCACCAGCACGTCTCCCTCGCCGTCCCCGCCCGCCCTCGCCCGCCGACGCTGCAGGAACAGCACGGCGGCGATGACCACGACCACCACCGCCACCCACTGGCTCCCGGTCAGCCCCAGGCGGCGGACGTCGGCGCGCACGAAGTCGAAGACGAACCGCCCGGTGCCGTAGGCCATCGCCGCCAGCAGGGTGATCTGGCCCTCGGCCCGGTCCCGGCGCCGGTACCAGAGCAGCAGGCCGAGGACCAGGGTCACCACGATGAGGTCGTAGAGGGCGGTGTGGTGCACCACCTGGCCCGGCGGGCAGGACGAGCCGACCGTCTCCCCCACGTCGACCCGGTCGGGACAGCGGAACCCGAGGAAGAACGAGGTCGGCTCGCCGAGGTGGTCGGCGATCACCAGGTCGCCGATGCGGCCGATCATGATGCCCAGGGCGATCCCCGGCGCCACCGCGTCCATGACCTGGAAGAAGCGGAAGCGGTGGTGGCGCACGACCGGCAGGCAGGCCACGACCGCACCGAAGATGCCACCCAACAGGCTGATGCCGCCCTCCCAGATCTTGAACCACTCCACGGGCGACTCGAAGGAGGAGAGGTTGTTGAGGACGTAGAAGAAGCGGGCCCCGATGATCGCCCCGACCATGGACCGGGTGAGCATGGTGTAGACGACCTCGTCACCGATGCCCCGCTTGCGGGCGGCGGGCAGGGTGAGCCACGCCCCGGCCAGGAACCCGAGGGCGATGCCGATGCCGTGGGGCGAGATGGCCAGCGGCCCGAGGTGGATGCGCACGAGCGGTTCGTAGGAGATGGCGGCGAGCATCGCCGCCAGCGTAGGTCCTGACCGCCGTCCAGAGAGCGGCAGGGCGCGGCCGGGATCGGCCCCTCGCCCCCGGCCTTGGTCAACCCCCGGCAGGCGGATAGCGTCGCCCTGATGAGGACATGGCCAGGCCAGCCCTACCCCCTCGGCGCGACCTACGACGGCATGGGCACCAACTTCTCGCTGTTCTCCGAGGTGGCCGAGGCGGTGGAGCTGTGCCTCTTCGACGACGCCGGGGGCGAGGCCCGGGTGACCCTCCCCGAGGTGACGGCGCTGTGCTGGCACGGCTACCTCCCCGGCGTGGGGCCGGGGCAGCGCTACGGGTACCGGGTCCGCGGGCCCTACGACCCTGGCGCCGGGCTCCAGTGCAACCCGGCCAAGCTGCTGCTCGACCCCTACGCCAAGGCGATCGACGGCACCATCCGCTGGGGCCAGGCCACCTTCGGCTACCACTTCGGCGATCCCCATGGTCCGCCCGAGCCCACCGACAGCGCCCCCTACGTGTTCAAGGGGGTGGTGACGAACCCCTACTTCGACTGGGGCGACGACCACCCGCCCCGGACCCCCCTGCACGAGACCGTGGTCTACGAGGTGCACGTGAAGGGGTTCACCGCCACCCACCCCGACATCCCCCCCGAGCTGAGGGGCACCTACGCCGGGCTGGCCACCGACGAGGCCATCGAGCACTTCGAGCGGCTGGGGGTCACCGCCGTGGAGCTTCTGCCGGTCCACCAGTTCGTCCACGACGCCCACCTGGTGAAGCGGGGCCTGCGCAACTACTGGGGCTACAACTCCATCGGGTTCCTCGCCCCCCACAACGAGTACTCCTCGTGGGGGACCTGCGGCCAGCAGGTCCCGGAGTTCAAGCAGATGGTGCGCACCCTCCACGACGCCGGCATCGAGGTGATCCTCGACGTCGTCTACAACCACACCGCCGAGGGCAACCACCTGGGCCCGGTGCTGTCGTTCCGGGGGATCGACAACCGCTCCTACTACCGGCTGATGGCCGACGACCTGCGCCACTACATGGACTACACCGGCACCGGCAACACCTTGAACATGCGCAGCCCCCACGTTCTCCAGCTGGTGATGGACAGCCTGCGCTACTGGGTCACCGAGATGCACGTGGACGGGTTCCGCTTCGACCTGGCCTCCGCCCTGGCCCGGGAGCTGCACGACGTCGACCGGCTCTCGGCGTTCTTCGACCTGATCCAGCAGGACCCGGTGGTGAGCCAGGTGAAGCTCATCGCCGAGCCGTGGGACGTCGGCGAGGGGGGCTACCAGGTCGGCAACTTCCCACCGCTGTGGTCGGAGTGGAACGGCAAGTACCGCGACACGGTGCGGGACTACTGGCGGGGCGAGGGGCGCACGCTGGCCGAGCTGGGCTACCGGCTCACCGGCAGCTCCGACCTCTACGAGTCCAGCGGACGGCGCCCCAGCGCCAGCATCAACTTCGTCACCGCCCACGACGGCTTCACCTTGGCCGACCTGGTCTCCTACAACGAGAAGCACAACCAGGCCAACGGCGAGGACAACCGCGACGGCGACAGCCACAACCGCTCCTGGAACTGTGGCGTCGAGGGCCCCACCGACGACCCCGCGGTGCTGGCCCTGCGGGCCCGGCAGCGGCGCAACTTCCTCGCCACCCTCCTCCTGTCCCAGGGGGTCCCCATGCTGCTGGGCGGCGACGAGCTGGGTCGGACCCAGGGCGGCAACAACAACGCCTACTCCCAGGACAACCCGGTGTCGTGGTTCGACTGGTCCGCGGTCGACGTCAGCCTGCTCGACTTCACCCGCTGGCTGGTGCGCTTCCGCCAGGACCACCCCGTGTTCCGGCGCCGGCGCTGGTTCCAGGGCCGGCCCATCCGGGGTCTGGCCGATGTCGTCTGGTTCACCCCCGAGGGGGAGGAGATGTCGGAGGAGAGCTGGGAGCTGGGCTCGGCCAAGTCGCTGGGCCTCTTCCTCAACGGCGACGCCATCGCCAGCCCCGGCCGGCGGGGGGAGCGTGTGGTCGACGCCAGCTTCCTCCTGCTGCTGAACGCCCACGACCAGGCGGTGGAGTTCGCCCTGCCCCAGGTCTGCGGCGAGCGGTGGCGCCTGGAGCTCGACACCGCCGACGACCTGCCCCCCGCCCTCGCCCCCGAGGCCGGCACCCCCACCCACAAGGTGGGACAGGCGGTGACGGTCGAGGGACGTTCGCTGGTCCTGTTGCGGCGGCTGGGCTGAGGGGCCCCACCCCCTGAGTGGCGCCGGCCTCAGTGGCGGGGCGCCGGGGCCTCGGTGAACCAGGCGTAGGTGCCCTGGGACTCGACCGCGGCGCCGATGCGGCGGAGGGCCTGGGCGTAGGCGGCGGTGCGCAGGTCGACGCCCGCCTCGACGGACAGGTCCCAGACGGCCGCGAACGCCTCCGCCATGGTCCGGTGGAGCCGCCGGCGGACCTCCGTGAGGGTCCAGGCCAGGCCGGTGCGGTTCTGGACCCACTCGAGGTAGCTGACCGTGACGCCTCCGGCGCTGGCCAGGATGTCGGGCACGACCGTGGCCCCCTTGGCCCCCAGCACGGCGTCGGCCTCGCTGGTGAGCGGGCCGTTGGCCACCTCCACCACCACCGGCGCCCGGACCCGGGCGGCGTTGGCGGCGGTGATCTGGCTGCCCAGCGCGGCGGGGACCAGCAGGTCGACGTCGAGCTCGAGCAGCTCGGCGTTGGACACGATCTCGGCGTCGACGGTCTCGCAGACCGACCCCTCGCAGTAGACGGCCCTCAGGGCCCTGGTGTCGTTCTTGGTCCGGACCAGGCTGGGGACGTCGAAGCCCTCGGGCCGGTGGATCCCGCCCCGGGAGTCGCTGACCGCCACCACCCGGTAGCCGTCGGCGTACAGGCAGGCGGCCACGTGCTGGCCGGCGTGGCCGAAGCCCTGCACCGCCACCCGGACCGAGGACGGCTGCCACCCCCGCCGGGCTTCCAGCTCCTTGACGCAGCAGTAGGCCCCCCGGCCGGTGGCCTCGTCGCGGCCGAGGCTGCCGCCCAGCTCGATGGGCTTGCCGGTGATGACGTCGGGCGTGCGCCGGCGACGGATCCGGGAGTACTCGTCCATCATCCAACCCATGACCATGGCGTTGGTGTAGACGTCGGGGGCGGCCACGTCGGTCTCGGGGCCGATGAAGTCGTGGATCTGGCCGATGAACCCTCGGCTCAGGCGTTCGAGCTCCAGCCGGGACAGCGCCTTGGGGTCGCACACCACCCCGCCCTTGGCCCCTCCGAAGGGGACACCCACGACCGCGCACTTCATCGTCATCCAGAACGCCAGGGCCTTCATCTCGTCCAGGTCGACCTCGGAGTGGAAGCGGATCCCCCCCTTGGTCGGGCCCCGCGTGTCGTCGTGGCGGACCCGGTACCCGGCGAAGACCTGGAGCGAGCCGTCGTCCATGCGGACCGGGACCGAGACCTGGAGGACGGCCCGGGGGTGGCGCAGCCGCTCCAGCACCTCAGGGTCGATGTCGACGTGGTGGGCGGCCTGGTCGAGCCGGGAGAGGGCGTCGGCGAAGACGTTCCCGGCCGACCCGCCCGTGGGGAGGGCCATGCGGGTGAGCGTAAGCCCTTCTCCGGTCGCTCAACGTCGCCCGCCGACGTCGAGCGACCGGAGAACCCCAGGGCGGGCCAGGTGGGCGGGCGGAGGGGACCGTCTGGCAGGATCGGCACGTGGCCCGAAGCTCCACCCCCCTGGCCACCTACCGGCTCCAGCTCCGGCCCGGCTTCGGTTTCGACGACGCCGCCGCGGTGGCGCCGTACCTGGCCGACCTGGGCGTCAGCCACGTCTACTGCTCGCCGTACCTGCAGGCGGCGCCGGGCAGCACCCACGGCTACGACGTGGTCGACCACGCCCGGGTCAACGACGAGCTGGGCGGGGCTGCCGGCCACGCCCGCCTCTGCGCCGCCCTGGGGGCGGCGGGGCTGGTGCTCGACATCGTCCCCAACCACATGGCCATCACCGCCGAGAACGCCTGGTGGCAGGACGTGCTGGAGAACGGGCCGGCCAGCCGCTACGCCCGATACTTCGACGTGGACTGGGACCCCCCGGAGTCCAAGCTGCGCCACACCGTGCTGATGCCGGTGCTGGGCGACCACTACGGGCGGGTGCTGGAGGCAGGCGAGCTGCGCCTGGAGCGGGACGGCGGCAGCCTCTCCGTGCGCTACCACGAGCACCGCCTCCCCGTGGCCCCCCGCTCGCTGGACCTGGTGCTGGCCCCGGCGGCGGCGGCGACGGGCTCCGACGACCTGGCCTTCCTGGCCCGGGCCTTCGCCTCCCTGCCGGCGCCCACCGCCACCGATCCCGCCAGCGTGGGGGCCCGCCACCGCGACAAGGAGGTGCTCAAGCGCCAGCTGGCCCGGCTGTGCGCCGAGGACGGCGACCTGGCCGCCGCCGTGGACGGGGCCGTGGCGGCGGTGAACGCCGACCCCGACCTGTTCGACGAGCTGCTCGAGCGCCAGAACCACCGCCTGGCCTACTGGCGCACCGCCGGCCAGGAGCTCGACTACCGGCGCTTCTTCGACATCACCACCCTGGCCGGGCTGCGCACCGAGGACGAGCGGGTCTTCGCCGACACCCACGCCCTGGTGCTGGAGTGGGTGGGCGCGGGCGTGCTGGACGGCCTGCGGGTCGACCACCCCGACGGGCTGGTGGACCCGGCGGGGTACCTGGGTCGTCTCCGGGCGGCGGCGCCGCGGGCGTGGGTGGTGGTGGAGAAGGTCCTCGGGACCGGGGAGCGCCTGCCCCCCTGGCCGGTCGAGGGCACCACCGGCTACGACTTCCTCGACCTCCTCGGTGGGCTCTTCGTCGACCCCGCCGGCGAGGAGCCCCTCACCGACGCCTACGCCGAGTTCACCGGGGAGCCCACGGCGTGGGAGGAGGTGGCCCACGCCACCAAGCACCAGGTCATGCGGGACGTGCTGGCGGCCGACCTCCACCGCCTCAGCCACCTGTTCGTGGGGGTGTGCGAGGCTTCCCGCCGCCACCGCGACTTCACCCGCCGCGACCTGGCGGAGGTGCTCGGGGAGGTCGCCGCCGGGTTCGCCGTGTACCGCACCTACGTCGACCCCGCCGGCCACGCCCGTCCCGCCGACCTGGCCCAGATCGAGGCCGCCCTGTCCCGGGCCGCCGCCCGCCGCCCCGAGCTGGACCCCGAGCTGTGGGCGCTGGTGGGGGCGGTGCTGTCGGGGGAGCTGGGCGGCCCCGCCGCCACCGAGCTGCGGCTGCGCTTCCAGCAGGTCACCGGAGCGGTCATGGCCAAGGCGGTGGAGGACACCGCCTTCTACACCTTCTGCCGGCTGGTCTCGCGCAACGAGGTGGGGGGCGACCCCAGCCGCTTCGCCACCGACGTGGCCACCTTCCACGTCCGCATGGCCGAGGCCCAGCGGGACTGGCCGGTGGCCATGCTGGCCTCCTCCACCCACGACACCAAGCGCAGCGAGGACGTGCGGGCCCGCACCTCGCTGCTCTCGGAGATCCCCCAGGGCTTCGCCGCCGCGGTGGCCCGGTGGTCGGCGGCCAACGAGGGTCACCGCACCACCACCCCCGAGGGCGAGGTCTGGCCCGACCGCAACCTCGAGTGGCTCCTGTACCAGACCCTGGTCGGCGCCCACCCCCTGCCGGTGGAGCGGGCCCTGGCCTACGTGGAGAAGGCCACCAGGGAGGCCAAGGCCCACACCAGCTGGGTGGACCCCGTCCCCGTCTACGACGGTGCCGTGCGCCGCTTCGTCGAGGGCGCCCTCGCCCACCCGGCCTTCCTCGCCGACCTCGACGCCTTCGTCGCCCCCCTGGTGGAGCCGGGATGGGTCACCGCCCTGGCCGCCCAGCTGGTCAAGCTCACCGCCCCCGGGGTGCCCGACCTGTACCAGGGCACCGAGGTGTGGGACTGGAGCCTGGTCGACCCCGACAACCGCCGCCCGGTCGACTTCGCCCGCCGCCGCCTCCTGCTGGCCGAGCTGGACGGGCTGTCGCCCGAGCAGGTGTGGGCCCGTGCCGCCGACGGGCTGCCCAAGCTGGCCCTCACCCGGGCCGCCCTACACCTGCGCCGGCGCCTGCCCGAGGTGTTCGGGGCGGGCCCGGCCGGGGAGTACCGGCCCCTGGCCGCCCGGGGCCGGGCGGCGTCCCACGTGGTGGCGTTCTGCCGGGGCGGGCGAGTGGCCACGGTGGTCCCCCGCCTGGCGCTGGGCCTGTCCCGGGCCGGGGGCTGGGGGGAGACCGCGGTCGAGCTGCCCCCCGGCGACTGGCGGGACGAGCTGAGCGGGGAGGTGGTGGGCGGCGGCGGCCCGGTCCCCCTCGCCGGCGTGCTGGCCCGGTTCCCGGTGGCGCTGCTGGCCCGCCTCGAGGGCGGCCGGGCGGTCGCCGGGCACGGGGCCGCCGGCCGATGACCACCTTCTCGGTGTGGGCCCCCCGCGCTGGGCAGGTCGAGCTCGACCTGGGGGAGCGGTGCCTGCCCATGGCCCGCCGGGACCGGGGGTGGTTCACCCTGGAGGTGCCCGAGGCCGGGCCCGGCACCGACTACTGGTTCCGCCTCGACGGGTCGGGGCCCGTGCCCGACCCCCGCTCGCCCTACCGGCCCCGGGGGGTCGACGGTCCGTCCAGGGTGGTCGACCACACCGCCTTCCCCTGGACCGACAGCGGTTGGCCCGGGATGCACCTGCCCTCGGCGGTCCTCTACGAGATGCACGTGGGGACCTTCAGCCCCGCCGGCACCTTCGACGGGGCCATCGCCCGCCTCGACCACCTGGTGGAGCTGGGCGTCAGCGCCGTGGAGGTGATGCCGGTGGCCGAGTTCCCCGGGACCCGCAACTGGGGCTACGACGGCGTCTGCCCCTACGCCCCCCACCACGCCTACGGCGGTCCCGACGGGCTGAAGCGCTTCGTCAGCGCCTGCCACGCCCGGGGCCTGGGGGTGATCCTCGACGTGGTGTACAACCACCTGGGACCGGAGGGGAACGAGCTGGGGCGCTTCGGGCCCTACTTCACCACCTTCTACGACACCCCCTGGGGCCAGGCTGTCAACTACGACCAGGCGGGCAGCGACGAGGTGCGGCGCTTCGTCGTCGACAACGCCCGGGCGTGGCTCGGGGACTACCACCTGGACGGGCTGCGCCTCGACGCCGTCCACGCCATCGTCGACACCTCGGCCACCCACATACTCGAGCAGCTGGCCGCCGAGGTGGAGGAGCTGGCCGCCACCGTGGGCCGGCCCCTCCACCTCATCGCCGAGTCCGACCTCAACGACCCCCGGGTCCTCCGACCCCGGGAGGTCGGCGGCCACGGGCTCTCGGCCCAGTGGAGCGACGACCTCCACCACGCCCTCCACGCCGTGCTGACCGGCGAGCGGGACGGGTACTACGGCGACTTCGGCTCCCTCGCCGACCTGGCCACCGCCCTGGGCCGGGCGTGGGTGTACGCCGGGCGGTGGTCGGCCTACCGAGGCCGCACCCACGGCCGCGCCCCCTCGGGGCTGGCGGGGTGGAGGTTCCTCGGGTACCTGCAGAACCACGACCAGGTCGGCAACCGGGCCACCGGCGACCGGGTGAGCGCCACCCTCCCGCCGGGCCGGCTTCGGGTGGGGGCGGCCCTGTACCTGTGCGCCCCGTTCGTCCCCCTGGTCTTCCAGGGCGAGGAGTGGGGCGCGTCCGCACCCTTCCAGTACTTCACCAGCTACCAGGACCCCGAGCTGGGGCGGCTGGTGCGCCAGGGGCGCCGCTCGGAGTTCGCCGCCTTCGGCTGGGCCGCCGACGATGTCCCCGACCCCCAGGACCCGGCCACCTTCGAGCGCTCCAAGCTAGACTGGGAGCAGCGCCGGCGGTCCCCCCACGCCGAGCTCCTGGGCTGGTACCGGGAGCTGATCGCCCTGCGCCGGCGCACCCCGGCCCTCCGTGACGGCCGCCTCGACCGGGTGCGGGCCCGCTGCGACGAGGAGGCGGGCTGGCTGGCGGTGGAGCGGGGACCGGTGACGGTTGCCGCCAACCTGGGCGCAGCCGAGGTCACCGTGGACCTGGGCCCGGGCCGGCCCGGGGGGGCGCTGGCAGCCTCGGACCCGGCGGTGAGGGTCGGCGACGGGACGGCCACCCTCCCCCCCGACTCGGTGGTGGTGTGCGGCCCGGCCAGGTGAGGGCGGCGGGGTCAGGACGGGATGTCGACGGTGACCGTCTCCCCGCCGTAGCCGTTCTCCTTGTCCCTGCCCTCCACGGTCACCCGGTCCACGCCCTCAGGGACGCGGATGCCGTCGAGGGAGCGGGTGAATGGCTGCTCGCCGGCGTGGGGGTGGGCCAGCGGGCGGACGCCGTACTCGGCGCCGTCGGGGCCGACCACCCGCCAGGCGTCGGCGTAGCGCTCCTCGGAGTCGTAGGGGGAGCTGAGGGTCACCGAGAACCGGTAGGTCCGCTCGCCGGTGGGGGTCACCTCGACGTCGACCACGTCGGGGAAGGGCTGGGCGGCGGGCCCCTCGGGCGGGGGCCCGCCCGCCTCGGTGGTGGGGCCGCCCCTCCCGCAGGCGACGGCGACGACGGCGGCGGCCACGGCCAGGCTCAGCACGGTCGGGCGCACCGATGGAGGGTTTCCGGGCGGGCCCGCCCGCAAACCCCTGCCCGCCGGGCTCAGGGTGGCGTGGGCAGGCGGCCCCGCCGCCAGGGGAGGGACAGGGCCCGGCGGGGCCGGTACCCGACCTGGACCTGCTCCTGCTCGAGCTGGTGGCGGCGGACGTGGAGGATGTCGGTGCGGGTGCAGATGCCCACCAGGCGACCGTCGGCGGCCACCGGGACCCGCTCCACCTGCTCCACGACCATGAGCTCGAGGGCGCGCCGGGCCAGGTCCTCGGGCCCGACGGTGACCGGCTGGCGGCGGGCGTGGTCCAGCAGCGGCTCGGTGTCGGCGACCCCGTCCCCCAGGACGGCGACGGCCCCGAGGGCGAGCCTGGTGTTGAGCACGTCGCCGATGGCGTCGTAGCCCACCCCGAGCGCCCTGGGCACGAGCGAGCCGACCAGGGCGAAGCCCACCGCTTGGTTTCGGCGGGACCCGACGCTTCCCACACCGTGTCGGCAGGACCGCGGAGGTCGCCGATGGGGTCGTCGGTGCCCCGGTCCAGGCGGGGGCCGGGGGTTCGATATGCGAACAGGTTGCAACAAGGTCCAGATCGCCGCTAACCTCCGCCCGGTGGGACGGCAGGCTCAGGCGAGCCCGGTCCGGAGGGGTCGGCGCCCCGGCCTACTGGCCTCGGTCGTGGCCCTGGCCGCCGCCGCCTGCGGAGGCGGAGGCGGCGCCGGCCCGGGCGATGCTGGCGGGGGGCGGCTCTCGGTGGCGACCACGGTGGCGCCCATCACCAGCATCGTGGCCAACATCGGGGGCGACCGGGTCGACATCACCGGCATCGTGCCGGAGGGCACCAACTCCCACACCTTCGAGCCCCGGCCCAGCGTGGCCGAGCTGCTCTCGACCGCCGACGTCGTCTACCTCAACGGGCTGCAGCTGGAGGAGCCGACCCGGGAGCTGGCCGAGGCCAACCTCTCCGACGACGCCGGGATGGTGGAGCTCGGCACCCGGGCCCTCCCCGAGGAGGACTACCTCTACGACTTCTCCTTCCCCGAGGAGGAGGGCAGGCCCAACCCCCACCTGTGGACCGACCCCCGCTACGCCCTGGCCTACGCCCGCACCGTGGCCGGCGACCTGGCCCGGCGCGACCCCGCCAACGCCTCGTACTACCGGGGCAACTACGAGGCCTTCCGCCAGGTCGTCGACGAGCTGGACGGGGCCATGCGCCAGGCCTTCGCCACCATCCCCCCCGCCAGCCGCAAGCTGCTCACCTACCACGACTCCTTCGCCTACTTCGCCCAGGACTACGGCTGGGAGGTCATCGGCGCCATCCAGGTGTCGGACTTCTCCGACCCGAGCCCCCGTGAGGTGGCCGCCCTCATCGACCAGGTCCGCGCCGAGGGCGTCCCGGCCATCTTCGGCTCCGAGGTCTTCCCCAGCCCGGTGCTGGAGCAGATCGGCCGGGAGGCGGGGGTGCGCTACGTCGACGTGCTGCGCGACGACGACCTGCCCGGCCGCCCCGGTGACCCCGAGCACTCCTGGCTGGGCCTCATGGCCGCCGACTACATCACCATGACCGAGGCCCTGGGCGGCGATCCCAGCGCCCTCGAGGCACTGGAGGTCGCCGACGTGGCCCCCGACGGGGCGGAGTACCCCCAGTGAGCGCCGGAGCGGGCGGCGCCGAGCTGGTCCGCCTCGACCGGGTCACCTGCCGCTACGGCACCGACCCGGTGCTGGTGAGCGCCGACCTCACCGTCGCCCCCCGTCAGTTCACCGGGGTGGTGGGGCCGTCGGGGTCGGGCAAGACCACGCTCCTGCGGGTGGTCGCGGGCACGGTCCCGCCCGTGTGCGGGTCGGTCCGGCGCCGGGCCGGTCTCCGGCTGGGCTACGTGCCCCAGGTGGAGACGGTGGACTGGGGCTTCCCCGTCACCGTGGCCGAGTGCGTCCTCATGGCCCGGACCCGGGGCCGGGTGCTGCCGTGGCGGAGCCGGTCCGAGCAGGCCGAGGTGGCGGAGGTCCTCGAGCGGCTGGGCATCGGCCACCTCGCCGACCGCCACATCCGCCAGCTCTCGGGCGGTGAGCAGCAGCGGGTGTTCGTGGCCCGGGCCCTGCTGCGCCGCCCCGAGCTGCTCCTTCTCGACGAGCCCACCTCGGGGGTCGACGTGGGCACCCGCCACGAGGTGCTGCACCTGCTGGGCGAGCTCAACGCCGCCGGTCTCGCCATCCTGCTCACCACCCACGACCTCAACGGCATCGCCGCCCACCTTCCCCACCTGGTGTGCCTCAACCGGGAGGTCATAGGGGCCGGCCCGCCCGCCCAGGTGCTCACCACCGAGGTCCTGGAGCGCACCTACGGCGCCCGCATGGAGGTGCTCCACCACGGGGGCATGCCCGTGGTGGTCGACCAGCCCCCGCCCGCCCAGGTCGTCCCCATCCGCCCCCTCCGTCGGGCGGTGCCGTGATCGACCAGCTCCTCCGCCCCTTCGAGTTCGAGTTCTTCCGCAACGGGCTGGCGGTCGCCACCCTGGCCGGCGCCCTGTGCGGCCTGGTGGGGGTGTACGTCGTCCTCAGGGGCATGAGCTACATCGGCCACGGCCTCTCCCACGCCATCTTCGGCGGCTTCGCCGCCAGCATGCTGCTGGGGGTGAACGTCCTGGTGGGGGCGGGGGTGTGGGGGGTCGCCTCGGCGCTCATGATCGGGGGCGTGACCCGCCGGCGGGTCATCGGGGCCGACGCCGCCATCGGGGTCATCACCACCGCCAGCTTCGCCCTGGGCCTGGCCCTCATCGCCCTCTTCGGCCGCACCGGGCGCAACTTCGACGCAGCCCTCTTCGGGAGCATCCTCGGGGTGGGCGCCGCCGACGTGTGGGCGGTGGCGGCGGTGGCGGCGGTGGCGGCGGCGGTGGTGTTCCTTCGCTACCGGGTGCTGCTGTTCACCACCTTCGACCCCGAGGTGGCCGGGGTCTCCGGCGTCGACGTGGCCCGTGCCGACGCCGTGCTGATGGTGGTGCTGGCGGCGTCGATCCTGGCCACCATGCAGGTCCTCGGGGTCACCCTCATCGCCGCCACCCTGGTCATCCCCGCCACCGTGGCCCGGATGCTGACCAACTCCTTCGCCCGGATGCTGGTCCTGGCCTCCGCCATCGGGGCGGTCTCAGGCTTCGTGGGGATGAACCTCAGCTACCACCTGGACGTGCAGTCCGGGCCCACGATCGTCCTGGTGGGGGCGGCGCTGTTCGCCCTGGTCTTCGCCGTGACCGGCGCCCGGGGGCGGTACCGCGCCACCGGCCTCGGCCACCACGGGTCCGAGGGGGCGGCGCTGGGGCTCCGCGGGTGAGGCCGTGCCGGGTCCGGCTCCGGACGGGGCCAGGTGGGTGCGCCCGAGCTCACCAGCGGATCTCGTCACAGCCCCGGTGGTCCTCGGGCTCGACCTGGAGGGTGGCGTGGTCGACCCGGTACCGCTCCCGCAGCAGGACCCGGGCCTGGTCGAGCACCCCGTGGGCCTCGGTGCCGGCCGCCACCATCAGGTGGGCCGACGCCACCTCCATCTCCGAGGTGAGGGTCCACAGGTGCAGGTCGTGCACGTCGACCACCCCCGCCAGGGCGGCCAGGTCGGTCCTCACGGCGTCGAGGTCGATGTGGGGCGGGGCGGCCTGCACGAGGATGCGCACGGCCTTGGCGGCCAGTCGCAGGGCGCGGGGGAGGATGAACAGGCCGATGGCCACCGCCGCCAGCGGGTCGGCCCAGCCCCACCCCGTGAGGACCACCACCGCGGCGGCGGCGATGACCCCGACGGAGCCCACCGCGTCGGCCAGGACCTCGAGGGAGGCGCCCTCGACGTTGAGGCTCTCGGTCGCCCCGGCCGACAGCAGCCGGAGGGCCACCAGGTTGACGCCCAGGCCCAGGGTGGCCACGACCAGCATCGGCACGCCCGGCACCCCGGGGGGGTCCTCCAGGCGCCGCACTGCCTCTACCAGCACGTAGCCGGCGACGCCGAGGAGGAGGACGGAGTTGACCAGGGCGGCCAGGATCTCCAGCCGGTACAGGCCGAAGGTGCGCCCGGGGCGTTGGGGCTGGCGACTGGCCAGGCCGATGGCGGCCAGGGCCATGCCCAGGCCCCCCGCGTCGGTCAGCATGTGGCCGGCGTCGGAGAGCAGGGCCAGCGAGCCGGTCACCGCCGCCGCCGCCACCTCCACCGCGAAGAAGCCCAGGGTCAGCACGAACGCGGCCCGCAGGCGGCCCAGGTGGCGGGCGCCGGCCCGGGAGGCCCCCGAGCCGCACGGGTGGTCGTGGCCGCCGCTCATCGCGGCGCCGCCGGTCTGGGGCGGCGGTGCTGGCCCGGCCCGGCCGTCCCCTCAGTGGTGCCGGCCCGGCTCCCTCGGGTGGGCGCGACGAGGCTCACCGGTCCTCCCCGTGGCGCAGGTGCTGGCGGGAGAGGTCGAGCAGGAGGCGGACGTGGGCGTCGTCGAGGCGGTAGTAGACCATGCGGCCGTCCCGCCGGTTGCGCACGATGCCGGCGGTCCGCAGCAGCCGCAGGGCCTGGGAGACCGAGCTCTCGGGCACCCCCACCGTGGCGGCCAGGTCGCAGACGCACAGCTCTCCCGCCTCCAGGGCGTAGAGGATGCGGGTGCGGGTCGGGTCGCCGAGGAGGCGGAACTGGTCGGCCAGGCGGGCGGCCTCGGCCGGGCGCACCAGCCGCTGGCGGGTTGCCGCCACCCGGGCGGGGTCCACGGCTCGCTCCGCGCAGGCGTCCATCCCTGCCACCGCCCCGGCGTCGTGGGGACTGCTCACCGCCCCAATATATGCGCAACCGTGCAGGTGGCCAGGGGTCCGCTCGTGTCAGGTCGGTCGCCCCCGGCCGCCCCCATGCCGGGCGGTCGGCGAGCGCAGGCCCACGTGCCCCCGGTCCTCCGCCCGCCCTACCCAGGAAGCCCGGGCAGGGCCTGGGCCTGTGCCAGAGCGGGGGCGAGGAGATCGCCCAGGCGGTCGACGCGGTCCATCACGTCCGACGCCTCGAAGGTGAGGCGAGGGGGTCTCCGGCGTCGAGGGCGCAGTCCAGCGAGCCGGCGGGGGCGGCCGGTCGGTGCCCACCCACTCGGGCCGGCGTCGACCCCGTCGGGGAGGTGAGGCCGGTGGCGGGGTAGAGCACCTTGTCGAGGTTGGGGAGAGCGAGCGCCCGCCCCTCCGCCTCGACGACGGGCACGGCCGGCTCGGCTCAGGCGCTCCTTCGGGACGTCTTGGCCCCCTTCTCGGGCGGCCCAGGCTCCCCGGTGCCCTCGCCCTCGCCCCCCTCGACGGTCCGGTCGGTGGACGGGTGGCGGCGACGGGCCTCCCGGGCCTCCTTGACGCTGGCCTCGAGGGCGGCCATGAGGTCGACCACCCGGCCCTCCTCGGGCGCGGCCGGCGCCTCCACCACCGCCTCCTCGCCGGCGGCCTTGCGCTCGATGAGCGCCAGCACCTGCTCGCGGTAGGTGTCGTGGAAGCGCTCCGGCTCGAAGTCGGAGGAGAGCGACTCGATGAGCCGGCTGGCCATGGCCAGCTCCTTGTCGGAGAGGGACGCCCCGTCGGGGGGAGCCAGCTCGGGCACCTCCTCGGCGGGGGTGACCTCGTCGGCGTAGACCATGGTGGAGAGGAGGAGCACGCCGTCCTTGGGCCGCAGCGCCGCCAGGTACTGCTTGGTGCGCATCACGAAGCGGGCCACAGCCACCTTGCCCTGCTCCTCCATGGCCCGGACCAGCAGGGCGTAGGGCTTCTGGGCGGCCGGCACCGGGGCCACGTAGTAGGCGCTGTCGTAGAAGATGGGGTCGATGTCGGCCAGCTCGGTGAACGTCTCGATGTCGATGGCGCGGGTGGCCTCGGGGTCCAGCGCCTCCAGCTCCTGGGGCTCCACCAGCACGTAGTGGTCCGGGGAGAGCTCGTAGCCCTTGACGATCTGGTCGTAGGGGACCTCGGAGCCGTCGGCGGCGGAGACCCGCTGCATCCTCACCCGGGAGCCGGTGCGGGCGTCGATCTGGTTGAAGTGGACGTCCTTCCTGGAGACGGCGTTGTAGAGCTTGACGGGGATGTTGACCAGCCCGAAGCTGATCGACCCGCTCCAGACGGCCCTGGGCATCGGACTACGACCTCCTCGGTGGCTGCACGTCGACTCCTACCCGGTCATCAGTGTTCACGTCACCAGGTGACTTGTCGACCCGCTCGCCCTTGTAGGCGGGGTGGCGGAGGACCCCGGCGACGGTGCGCTCCCGGTACGCCACCTCGACCACCACGGTGGGGTCCACGAACACCGCGTCGGGCCGGGGGACGGGCGTGCGGAAGGGGCTGGCCCGCCGCACCAGCGGCGCCAGACGGCCGCCCAGGCGGCGCCGCTCGGCCTCGGTGAACCCCGTCCCCACCGCCCCGGCGTAGCTGAGCCGCCCGTCGCCCGTGGGCAGGCCCACCAGCAGGGCGCCGATGTGGCCGGCCAGGCTGCCGGTGCCGGGGAGCCAGCCGCCGACCACGAACTCGCCCGCCGCCACCAACCGGACCTTCACCCACGCTCGGGACCGGGTGCCGGGCAGGTAGGCGCTGTCGAGCCGCTTGGCCACCACCCCTTCCAGCCGGCGCCGGCGGGCGGCCTCGAGCGTGGCGTCACCCTCGCCGGGGAAGGCAGGCGGGGTGGCCCACGCCGGGCCGCCCAGGCCCAGGTCGACCAGCCGGGCCCGGCGCTGGGTCCAGGGGAGGGCCATGGTGGCGTGGTCGCCGAGGTGGAGCAGGTCGAAGGCCAGGTAGCACACCGGGACGCGGCGGGCCCGCTCCGCCGCCCGGGGGGGGTCGCCCACGTGCATGCGCTCCTGGAGGCGCTCGAAGCTGGGCACCCCCTGGTCGTCGAAGGCCACGATCTCCCCGTCCAGCACCGCCGGCTGGGGGCCCAGGTCGGGGCCCAGCGCCCCCAGCTCGGGGTATGTGGGGGTGATGTCGCGCAGGGAGCGGGCCTGGAGGCGCAGGTCGGAGCCGTCCCAGTGGGCGATGGCCCGCACGCCGTCCCACTTGAGCTCGAAGGCGTAGGCGTCCTGGCCGGCGGGGAGCGACCCGGCGGTGGCCAGCATGGGCGCCACCTGGCCAGGCAGGGCCGGCGGGTCGAGGGGCACCCTTCCAGTGTGGCGGGTCGGCCCGGCCGTGGGGCGCCCCGCCC
>JBOGHU010000057.1:0-13779 GCA_050742255.1 Acidimicrobiales bacterium | reverse complement strand
GCCGGGGCCAGCCGGGGCGAGCCGGGGCCGGGGCGGGGCCGGGGCCAGCCGGGGCGGGGCCTACTGGAGGGGGCCAGCCGAGCCGGGCGGGGCCAGCTCCACCCAGGTGCGCCCCGGCGTGAGGCCGATGGTCTGTCCGGCGCCGTCGACCAGGCTGGTCGGGCCACCCGGGTCGGGCCGGGACCACCGGCCACGCACCAGCTTCCCACCGGTGAGCACCCAGGCCTCGCCCTCCCCGACCAGCACCGCCTCGGGGGAGACGGCACCGACGGTGTCGACGAAGCCCGAGCTGCGGTAGTCGACGAACTGGATGACCACGTTGGCCGGTGTGACCCGGGCACCGCCGGCGTCGGCGTGGGCGGTGCCGTCCTGGGTCCGGGCCCACCCCTCGGGCACGGGCTCGTAGGTCATGGTCGGGTTGACGATGCCGCCGTACTCGATCCGAACGCCGGCGGTGCCCTCCGCCCCCGCCGCCGTCACCGGCTCCCCCCCGGGCCGGTAGGTGAACAGGGGCGGGGGAGGGCCAGCGCCGGGAGGGGCCAGCCCGTACAGGGCGGCGGTGGCGACGAAGAACCGCAGCACCCCCCGTCCCCGCTCGTGGTAGGCCCCGGGCTGCACGTCGACCCCGACGTCGACCAGGTTGGCTCCCCGCACGATCCCCAGCACCCCCTGGTTAGCCCCCGAGAAGGCCAGCAACGGCCGGTTCAGGTTGGCGGTGAGGTCCACGTCGGTGGTGCGAGCCGAGCGGACCGGGCCAACCGGGTCGGCGTCGGTCGACTGGAAGACGGCGGCCAGCCGGGTGGCCCCGCCCTCCACCTGCTCCACGTAGACGACGTCGGCGGCGTTGAGACCGGCCTGGCGGCCCAGGGCCTTGTTGGTGTTGTCGATCTTGACCACCAGGGCCGGGCGGTTGCGAAGGGCGTCGTCGGGCAGCAACGCCCCCGTGAGGGGAGCGAGCGGCGGGGCGGTGGTCGTCGTCCCGTCCCCGCCGTCAGGCCCGCCGCCCCGGCTGGCCTCGCGGTCGTCACCGGCACCGCACGCGACGGCGAGGAGGCCGAGGAGGCCGAGGAGGGCCAGCCCGCGGCGGACAGCCCGGCGATCTGGGGTCATGACGGTCACAGCTCCTTCAGCGCTTCGAGGCGCTCCTCGAGCGAGGGTGGGATGGCGAAACGGCGGTTGACCCGACCCAGGCGGTCATCGGGGCAGTCCAGCGGGAAGGCGAACCACAGGTGGGCGGTGGCCCGGCAGGCGGAGCCCACCGTGATGGTGCCCGCAGCCAGCTTCTCGAGGGCCGACGCCAGCGCCGGCGGGTAGCGGGTCAGCGACGCCCCCGCCAGGTCGGCCACCGGCTCCCGCCGCCTGTCCACGGCCAGCCGCAGGAGGCCGGCGACCGCCGGGGCCAGCACGAGCAGGGGGAGCCCTACCACGCCCAGAGCCCTCCCCGAGACCGGGGCGGGGCGGGCGCCAGGCGACATCCGCCACCCCAACCCGGCCCGGGCCCGCAGGACCACGTCCGCCACCAGCACGGGCAGCCCGACCAGGGTCACGGCCAGGCTGGCGGGCAGGGTGTCGCCACTCTTGACGTGGCTGAGCTCGTGGGCCAGCACCCCCTCCAGCTCGACCCGGTCCAGGGTCTCCAGCAACCCGGTGGTGACGACCAGGGCGGCGTGGGCGGGATCGCTCCCCGTGGAGAAGGCGTTGAGGGCCGGGTCGTCGATGACGAACAGCTCCGGCGGCGAGATGCCGGCCGACGCGCAGAGCCCCCCCACCAGGTTGTGGAACCGGGCGTGGTCCACCGGGTCGGCCAGGCGGGCCCGACTGATCCTGAGGATGAGGGCGTCCCCGACCTGGCTGGCCGCCACCCCGGTGGTGACGGCGAGGAGCAGGCCCGTCCCCAGCCCGACGGCGCCGGCCCCGGCGATCAAGCCGACCACCCAGGCCACCGCCGCCACCGTGGCGGTGGAGGCGGCGACGAGCAGTGCCGAGCGGCGCCGGTTGTCGACCAGCCGGTGGTCGAGCTGGCTGCGGCCCGGTGGTGGGACGGAGGGAGCGATAGGCACGATCGTGGTCGCCGACGCTACCGGTTGGCGCCGGCCGATCGAGGTCCCATCACAGGATCTGGGCGAGGAAGGCCCGCGTGCGATCCTCCCGGGGCTCGGTGAAGAAGTGCTCGGGGGTCCCGGCCTCGACCACCTCCCCGCCGTCCATGAACAGGACCCGGTCGGCCACCTCCCGGGCGAAACCCATCTCGTGGGTGATCACGATCATGGTCATGCCCGTCCGGGCCAGCTCCCGCATGGCGTCCAGCACCTCCTTGATCATCTCGGGGTCGAGGGCGGAGGTGGGCTCGTCGAATAGCATGACCTTGGGCTGCATGGCCAGGGCCCGGGCGATGGCGACCCGCTGCTGCTGGCCGCCCGAGAGCTGCACGGGGTACTTCCCCGCCTGCTCGGGGATGCGCACCCGCTCCAGCACCTCCATGGCCAGCTCCTGGGCCCGGCGCCGGGGCAGCCTGCGGACCTGCCGGGGCCCGAGGGTCACGTTGTCCAGCACGGTCAGGTGGGGGAACAGGTTGAACTGCTGGAAGACCATCCCCACCTCCCGGCGGATGGCCTGGATGTTGCGGACGTCGTCCCCCATCTCGGTGCCGTCGACCACGATGCGGCCACGGTCGTGCTTCTCCAGGCGGTTGATGCAGCGGATGAGGGTGGACTTCCCCGACCCGGACGGCCCGATGACCACCACCACCTCCTGGCGGGCCACCACCAGGTCGATCCCCCGCAGGGCGGGGAAGTCGCCGAACCACTTCTCCACCCCCTCGCAGCGGATCATCGCCGGGAGGCCTCCGGCGGCAGCCGGGTCCTCCCCCATGACCGCTCCGGTCACCGCTGCCCCACCCCCAGGCGCCGCTCCAGCAGCTGGCTCTCCCGCGACATGGTGTAGGCGCCCACCCAGAAGAGGAAGGCGGCGAACCCCAGGGTCTCCCGCTCCAGGCCCTGGGCCAGGAAGTCGGGCTGGGAGCGCACCAGGTCGGCGACGGCCAGCAGGTCGGTCAGGCCGATGATGAACACCAGCGAGGTGTCCTTGAACAGGCTGATGAACTGGCCCACGGTGGCGGGGATCACGTTGCGCAGGGCCTGGGGCAGCACGACCAGGGCGGTGACCCGCAGCGGGGACAACCCCAGGGCGGTGGCGGCCTCGTGCTGGCCCCTCGGCACCGACTGCAGCCCGCCCCGAACGATCTCGGCCACGTAGGCGGCGGTGAAGAGCACGATGGCGATCATGGCCCGGGTGACCTCGGTCGGCCGCAGCCCCTCGGGCAGGAAGAACCCCAGCATGAACGAGCCCATGAACAGCAGGGCGATGAGGGGGACGCCCCGGATGAGCTCGATGTACCCCACGCAGACCCACCGGAGCGCGGGCAGGCTCGAGCGCCGCCCCAGGGCCAGCAGCACCCCGAACGGGAACGAGAGAGCGATCCCTCCCGTCGCCAGGGCCAGGTTGAGCAGGCCCCCGCCCCAGCGCTCCCACCCCACGCCCCCGAAGCCGGCGATGACCAGGTAGGCGGCGACGGGGGCCAGGAGGGCGCCCCGGGCCGCCCACCGGGCGGGACGGGCGGGCAGGCGGCTGCCGACAGCCTGGCCGGCGGCGAGGACGGCGACGGCGGTGGCCGCCACCAGCAGCGGCGTCACCGTCTCGACCAGCGCCAGCAGCACCGCCACCATGGCCAGCACCGGCCAGGCCCGCCGGACCGCCCGGGCCAGGGTGGCCCGGGCCAGGAGCGCCGACCCCCGCCCGCCGGCGGTGGCCCCCAGCCCCACGCCGGCCATGGCGCCCACCACCACCATGGCCACGGCCGGGCGCCACACCTGGTCCCGGGGGAAGCGGCCCACCACGAACAGGGTGAGGTTGCGGCGGACGATCTCCCACTCCGCCTGGAACAGCACCCACCGGGCCGCCCCCGCCACCAGCCAGAGCAGGACCCCGCCGGCCACGACCGTGAGGACGGCGTCGGCGGGGGTCCGGAGCAGGTTCTCCCGGGCCCACTCCGAGGGCCGGGCCCGCCCCCTCGCCGGGGGCGCCCACGTGGTCGTGGTCACCGGTCCACCAGCGTCAGGCGGCGGTTGAACAGGTTCACGACCAGCGAGAGGGCCAGGGAGAAGCCCAGGTAGATGAGCATCAGGACGGCGACGGCCTGGGGGGCGGGGCTGCCCTGGCTGATGAGCGAGCGGATGAGACGGGTGACCTCGGGGAACCCGATGGCCACGGCCAGCGAGGAGTTCTTGGTCAGGTTGAGGTACTGGTTGCCGAGGGGGGGGACGGCGATGCGCAGGGCCTGGGGCAGGATCACGAAGCGCAGCCGCTGGAAGCCCGACAGGGCCAGGGCCGACGCCGCCTCCGCCTGGCCCCGGGGCACGGCCAGGATGCTGCCCCTGACCACCTCGGCGATGTGGCTGGCGGTGTAGACGACCAGGGCGACGAGCAGGGCCGAGTACTCGGTGCCGAGCCGGAAGCCCCCGGTCACCACCCTGCCGTCCCGGCTGGGCAGGTCCGGCTGGAGGGGCGTCCCCAGGAGGAGGTAGCCGGCGACCGCCACCCCGACCACCACGGCCCCGCCCCACGCCAGCCGGTGGTGAGGCCGTCCGGAGGCGACGGACCGCCGGGTGCGCCACACCGCGACCACCCCCGCCCCGACCAGGCCCAGGCCCACCGCCGCCCACCACACGCCGGCCCCCGGACCGGTGCGGGCCCAGGGGATGCTCGACCCCCGGTTGGAGAACACCACCACCCCCAGCCACTCGATGGCGTCGTCGATGGGTGGGAGCTTCAGGAACACGGCGGTGAAGGCGAAGACGATGAGGACCAGCACCGGCACGTTCCGGAGAGCCTCGACGTAGATCGCCGCCCCCGTACGGACCAGCCAGTTGGTCGACAGGCGGGCCACGCCCACCACCACGCCCACCACGGTGGCCAGGGCGATGCCGACCAGCGCCACCCGGGCCGTGTTGCCGATCCCCACCACCAGGGCGTCGAGGTTGCTCTGGGTGGACCGGAAGTCGGAGTCGGGGATGACGAAGCCGGTGGGCTGGTCGAGGAAGCCGAAGCCGGTGGGGATCCCGACCTGGCGCAGGTTGGCCTGCATGTTGGAGAACAGGTACCAGCCCACCGCCGCCACGGCGGCGAGGAACGCCACCTGGGCCACGGCCCGCAGCACTCGGACGTCGCGCCACAGCGGTGGCCGGGGTGGAGCGGGTCTAGCGGTAGGGCGGGGCGTAGAGTAGCCCTCCGTCGGTCCACAGCCGGTTGAGGCCGCGCTCGAGGTCCAGGGCGCTGCCGGGCCCCACGTTGCGCTCGTAGATCTCGGCGTAGTTGCCCACCTGCTCGACCACCTGGCGGGCGAACTCGACGGGGAGGCCCAGGCCCGGGTCGAAGGCCTCCCCCTCCACCGCCTGGCCCAGGAACCGGCGGACGTCGGCGTCGTCGCTGCCCAGGAAGTCGCCGACGTTCTGCGAGGTGATGCCGAACTCCTCGGCCTGGATGGTGGCGATCACCGCCCAGTTCACCGCGTCGAACCACTGCTGGTCACCGCCGCGCACCACCGGTCCCAGCGGCTCCTTGGAGAAGGTCTCGTCGAAGATCACCAGGGAGTCGGGACCGCCGGCCTCCTCGGGGAAGTTGGAGCGCACGCCGGCCAGCTGGGACTTGTCCGAGGTCCACCCGTCGCAGCGCCCGTCGAGGAACGCCTGCTGGAGCAGGCCGTTGTCCTCGAAGGGCAGCGGCTGGAAGGGGATGTTGGCGGCCTCGAAGCGGGTCGTGAGGTTGAGCTCGGTCGTCGTCCCCGACAGCACGCAAACGGTGGTGTCGGCCATGTCGTCGATGTCGCCGAACCCGGCGTCGGCCTGCACCATCATCCCCTGCCCGTCGTAGAAGGTGGTGGTGGCGAACTGGGCCCCCTCCGTCCCGTCGCGCGACGAGGTCCAGGTCGTGTTGCGCACCAGCACGTCGATCTCCCCCGAGGCCAGCGCGGTGAAGCGCTGCTCGGCGGTGAGGGACGTGAACGTGACGGCCTCGGCGTCGCCCAGCACGGCGGCGGCCACGACCCGGCAGTAGTCGACGTCGAAGCCGGAGAAGTTCCCTGCCTCGTCGGTGAAGCCGAACCCGGGCACGGCCTCGTTCACCCCGCACCGCAGGGATCCCCGGTCCACCACGTCCTCCAACCGGCTCCCGGCCCGGCCGCCGGGCTGGCCGCCCTCCTCCTCGCCACCGTCACCGCACGCCGCCGCCACCATGGCCAGGGCGAACAGGGCCGCCGTCATCCTCCGCAGCTGTGGGCTCACGGCCACCACCTCCTCGGTCGGACACAGAGTAACGCTCCCGCACCTAGGGTGGGCCGGTGGACGCCCTGGAGGCCATCCGGTCGCGGCGCTCTATCGGCCGGCTGGTCGAACCCGCTCCCTCCGACGCCGAGCTGACCACCATCCTGGGGGCGGCGGCGTGCGCCCCCGACCACGGGGGGCTGCGCCCGTTCCGCTTCACCGTCCTGCGCGGCGGGAACATGGGAGCCTTCGGGGCCGTCATGGCCGACGCCTACCGGCGCCGGTGCGCGGCGGCAGGCGTGGAGCCGGCCGAGGCCAAGGTGGCCAAGGAGGCCGCCAAGCTCCAGCGGGCGCCGCTGGTGGTCGTGGCATCGGTGGTCCGTGGCCCCACCGACCGCATCCCCTGGGTGGAGCAGCTCGCCTCCGGGGCCGCCGCCTGCCAGAACGCCCTGCTGGCCGCCACCGCCCTGGGCTACGGGTCGATGTGGCGGACCGGCGACGCCTGCTACGACCCCCTGGTCAGGGCGGCGCTGGGCCTTGGACCCGACGACGCCGCCGTGGCCTTCCTCTACCTCGGGACGGCGACCCCTTCGGCCCGGGCGGCCAGGCCGCCCAGGGACCCCGACCTGGCCGGCCTGGTCAGGGACTGGGCACCGCCACGGGGACCCGGGCCCGGCCGGCGGCGGCGGGCGGGCGCTCAGCCCAGCTGGCCCCGTAGCGCCCCGTCGGGGAACTCGTCGTTGTGGACGTTGACGTAGAAGGTGGCCGGCTCCGAGGCCAGCCTCTGGAGCAGGACCTCGTCGGCCTCGGAGCACTCGAGGGCCGACCCCTCGATGGGCGCCTGGAGGGGCAGCACCACTCCGCCGCTCTGCCCGGCGGGGGCCTCGTGGATGTGGGCGGCGGTGGCCTCGCCGATGCCCTCGACGGCGATCTCGTAGCAGACCTGGCTCACGCTGGTCTCGAGCCGCACCACGGCCCTGCCCGTGCCGTCGGGGTCGCCGGGCCCGGGCACCTCGGTGTCCCCCGACAGGGCGACCTCGTACTCCACCGGCTGGGCGCCGAGGTCTACCGTGGTCGTGGCCGCGTCGCCAGCGCCGTCGGCTTCGGGAGCCTCCAGGGCCGGGTCCTGGTCAGAGCCGCAGGCGGCGAGGACCGTCGCCAGCGCCGCGGCAAGAATCGCCAGTCGTCGCATGGCGTCACTGTAGCCAACCCGCCGCCCCGCCGCCGCCGGCACATTTCCACTATCCCCGTAGTGGGAATAGACTTGAGGCATGGGAGACCAGGAAGAGCCCCTGTTCGTGATCGACGACCTCCACGTCGCCGTGGCGGCCGAGGGTGGCCCGCCGGTCGAGATCCTCAAGGGGGTCGACCTCACCGTAAGGTCCGGCGAGCTCCACGCCCTCATGGGGCCCAACGGCTCGGGCAAGTCCACCCTGGCCCAGACCCTGCTCGGCAACCCAGACTACGGGGTGACCCGGGGGCACCTCCTCTTCCAGGGACAGGACATGACCGACTGGGGCACCGACGTGAGGGCCAAGGCGGGGGTCTTCCTGGCCTTCCAGTACCCCCAGGAGGTGGCGGGGGTGCCGGTGCGGTCCTTCCTCCAGCAGGCCCTGGCGGCCCGGCGGGGCATCGGCGACCTCTCCGCCCTGGAGACCCGCCTGGCGATCATGCAGTGGATGGAGCGCCTCGACATGGATCCGTCCTTCGCCGACCGCTACCTGAACGAGGGCTTCTCGGGCGGGGAGAAGAAGCGCAACGAGATACTCCAGATGGCCATCCTGGAGCCGGAGCTGGCCATCCTCGACGAGACCGACTCCGGGCTCGACATCGACGCCCTGAGGGTGGTGGCCAGCGGGGTGCAGGAGGTGCGCCAGGACCGCCCCAGCCTGGGCCTGGTCCTCATCACCCACTACCAGCGCATCCTGCGGTACCTGACGCCCGACCGGGTGCACATCCTCATCGATGGCCGCATCGTCGACAGCGGCGGGCCGGAGCTGGCCGAACGGCTGGAGGAGGAGGGCTACGACGCATGGCAGTCGTGAGCACGCCCAGGGCTGGGCCCCGGCCCCGCCTCGACGTCGAGGCGGTCCGCAAGGACTTCCCCATCTTCGACCGGCCCGACGGGCGCCGGCTGGTCTTCCTCGACTCGGCCGCGTCCTCCCAGAAGCCGCGTGCCGTTCTCGAGGCCATGACCGACTACTACGAGACCACCCACGCCAACGTGCACCGGGGCGTGTACGCCGTGGCCGAGGAGGCGACGGCCCGCTACGAGGGGTCACGGGCCACCGTCGCCCGCTTCATCGGCGCCGCCGAGGGCGAGATCGTCTTCACCAAGAACGCCACCGAGGCGCTGAACCTGGTCGCCTTCGCCTGGGGACGGGCCAACCTGGCTGCCGGTGACGTGGTGGTGCTGACCGAGATGGAGCACCACGCCAACCTGGTGCCCTGGCTGATCCTCGCCGACCAGGTCGGGATCGAGCTGCGCTACCTGGGCGTGACCGACGAGGGCCTGCTCGACCTGTCCGACCTCGAGGCCCGCCTGGCCGGGGCCAAGCTGGTCGGCCTGACCGCCATGTCCAACGTGTTGGGCACGCTCCCCCCGGTCCGCCGGGTCGCCGACGCCGCCCACGCCGCCGGAGCGGTGGTGGTGGTCGACGCCAGCCAGTACGTCCCCCACCTGGCCACCGACGTGGGCGAGCTGGGAGCCGACTTCCTCGCCTTCAGCGGGCACAAGATGCTGGGACCGACCGGCATCGGGGTGCTGTGGGGAAGGGCCGAGCTGCTCGAGGCCACGCCACCCTTCCTCGGCGGGGGTGACATGATCCGCGACGTCCGCCTCGACGGCTTCACGCCCAACTCGGTGCCGTGGAAGTTCGAGGCCGGCACCCCACCCATCGCCGAGGCCGTGGGGCTGGGCGCGGCGGTGAAGGAGCTGGAGCGCCACGGCATGGACGCAGTCAGGGCCCACGAGATCGACATCACCACCTACGCCCTCGACACGCTGGCCCGGCGCTTCGGGGACGAGCTGGTGGTCCACGGCCCGGGTGACCCGGGGCGCCGGGGCGGCGTCCTCTCGTTCGCCTTCGGGGACATCCACCCCCACGACCTCTCACAGGTCCTCGACGAGACCGGCGTGTGCGTGCGGGCCGGCCACCACTGCGCCAAGCCGCTCATGCGGCGCCTGGGCGTCGCCGCCACCGCCCGGGCGTCGTTCTACGTGTACAACGACGAGGCCGACGTGGACGCCCTGGCTGACGGTCTCGAGCGCTGCGCCGACCTGTTCCGGATCTAGAAGCGTCGCACCGAGCACCGAGGAGCAGCCATCCGATGTCCGGCCTCGAGGACCTGTACCGGGAGATCATCCTCGACCACTACCGTAACCCCCGCCTCCGCGGCGAGCTGCCCGTCCCCCCGGCCCACCGGGTCGAGGGCTTCAACCCCCTGTGCGGGGACGAGATCGTGCTCTACCTCACCGTCGACGACACCGGGCACCTGGCCGAGGTCAAGACGGCCGGTCAGGGCTGCTCGATCAGCCAGTCCTCGGCGTCGATGATGGCCACCGCCGTCGCCGGGTGCACCGTAGAGGAGGTGCGAGCCCTCACACGGGCCTTCAAGGCGCTGATGTCGATCCACGAGTCCAAGCTGGAGCGGGACGGCAGCGGGACCGACACCCCCACCCCCGACCCCGAGGTCGACCTCGGGGACCTCGCCGCCCTCCAGGGCGTGGTGCGGTTCCCGGTCCGCATAAAGTGCGCCACCCTGTCGTGGAACGCCCTCACCCAGGGCCTGGACGAGCTGGGGGCCCCGCCGTCGCGCTGACCCCGAGCGCTCGCTGGCTGGTCGACGGCGCCAACGTGGTGGGGAGCCGGCCCGACGGGTGGTGGCGCCACCGCCCCGCCGCCTTCGCCGCGCTGGTGGACCAGCTGGGGGCGTTCGCCCAGGCGACCGGAGAGGACGTCACCGTGGTCTTCGACGGCTCACCGGCCGCCGACATGGGTGCGGGGGGGCACGGCGGGGTCACCGTGGCCTGGGCGCCGGGGCGGGGACGGGGCGCCGCCGACGACCGCATCGCCGCCCTGGCCCGGGCCGACCCCGAGCCCCAGAGCCTGACGGTGGTGACCTCCGACCGCGATCTGGCCCGGCGGGTGAGGGCGGCCGGCGCGACGGTCGTGGGCGCCGGAGCCTTCCGGCAGCGGCTGCCGCACACCCCCGAGAGCGGCGGCGGCCGGCGGCAGGGCGGGTACCTGACCCCTGGGATGCTGGGATCAGGCCAGGGCGTCGGCCCTGGCCGCCAGCTCGAAGCAGGCGGCGGTGATGCCGCCGGCGGCGTGGCTGACGATGTCGACCACCACCCGGTTCCAGGAGTTGGACCAGTCGGGGTGGTGGTTCAGCTTCTCCGCCGCCAGCGCCACCCGGGTCATGAACCCGAACGCCTGGTTGAAGTCGGCGAAGCGGAACTCCTTGTGGAGCTTGCCCTCCACCACCGACCACCCCTCCAGCCGGGCCAGGCGGGACTCGATCTGGTCAACGGTGAGCGTCTCGGTCATCATCCTCTCCCTACCCCGCCGGGGGCTCGGCGAAGGGGTCCCCGCCGATGGGCGCGTGGGCCGGCGGCCCCTCGTCCTCCCCGCCCACCGCCGCGTACCCCGAGGCCTCCAGCTCGTCGGCCAGCTCGGGCCCGCCCGTGGCCACCACCCGTCCCCGGGACAGGACGTGGACCACGTCGGGGATCAGCTCGGTGAGGAGGCGGCGGTAGTGGGTGATGGCCAGCACGCCCAGCCCCCGCTCGTTGGTCTGGGCCTCCAGCCGCCGGGCCACCGTCCGCAGGGCATCGATGTCGAGCCCGGAGTCGATCTCGTCGAGGATGGCGATCCCCGGTCGGATGACCCCGAGCTGGAGCATCTCGTTGCGCTTGCGCTCCCCCCCGGAGAGGTCGACGTTGAGCGGGCGGTGCAAGAAGCGCTCCTCGAAGCCCAGCGCCTCGGCCTCGGCCCGCATCCGGGGGGCCACGTCACCGCTCCTCCCCACCGCCACCAGGGCTTCCGCCAGGACGTCGTCGAGCGCCACCCCGGGGACCTCGGTGGGGTACTGCATGGCCAGGAACAGCCCCGCCGCGGCCCGCTCCCAGGGCGGGAGGGCCAGCAGGTCCCGCCCGTCGAGGCTGGCCCGGCCGCCCAGGACCTCGTGGCCGGGCTTGCCCATGAGCACGTGGGCCAGGGTCGACTTGCCTGACCCGTTCGGCCCCATCACGGCGTGCACCTCGCCGCTGCGCACCACCAGGTCGACCCCGGAGAGGATCTCCCGACCCCGGATCGCGACCCGCAGGCCCTCCACGACCAGCTCGCTCACGACCGGCCCCGGCCGTCTCAACCGGGCACCGTCACGAACACGTCGTCACCCTCGACGCGCACGTCGTAGGTGGGGACCGGCTTGGTGGCGGGCAGGCTGTTGGGGTCGCCGGTCTTGAGCGAGAAGGAGCTCCCGTGCTTCCAGCACTCGATCTGGAGGGTGTCGGGGTCGACCTCGCCCTCGCTCAGGGAGTAGTCCTGGTGGCTGCACGTGTCGCCGATGGCGTAGAAGTCGTCGCCCACCCGGACCAGGGCGATCTTGTGGGGCCCGATCACGAAGCGGCGGGTGCCGTTGGGCTTGAGCTCGTCCACCGCGCAGAGGCGGTGGTCCTCCCCCCCGCTACCCACCGTCCTGCTCCTCCCGCCGGCCCAGCTTGGCGGCGATCTCGGCCCGCAGCGGCGCCGCCACGCCAGGGACGGGGAGGCGCTCCAGCACCTCCTCGAAGAAGCCCGTGACGATGAGGCGCTCGGCCACCTTCGGGGGCACGCCCCGGCTCTCGAGGTAGAAGCGCTGGTCCTCGTCGACGGGGCCCACGGCCGAGGCGTGGCTGCACCGCACGTCGTTGTTCTCGATCTCGAGGTTGGGGACCGACTCGGCCCACGCCCCGGCGGAGAGCTTGATGTTGCGGTTGGTCTGGAAGGCGTCCACGCGGGGCGCCTCCTTGCCGATGTGGATGAGGCCGGTGTAGACGGAGCGCGCCCGGCCCTGGACCGCCCCCTTGAACAGCAGGTTGGAGGTGGTGGTCGGGGCCAGGTGGTCCTGGAGGGTGCGGAAGTCGTGCATCTGGCTCCGCTCGCCGAAGTACAGGGCCAGCATGTTGCCCGAGCCACCCTTGCCGACCATGGTGGAGTCGATGCTGAGACGTGCGTAGTCCCCACCCAGGGCCACCATGGTGGTGCTGAAGGTGGCGTCCCGGCCCACCCGGCTGGCCTGGCGGCCCAACTGCCACACCCGCTGGCCCAGGGTCTGCACGTTGAGGTAGCGGAGCTGGGCCGCCGGCCCGGCGTCGAGCTCCACCACCGGCACGACCAGGGCGGCCACGTCGGCCGAGGCCTGGTGGTCGCACACGGTGACGTCGCTCCCACCCCCCGCCCGCACCACCAGCCGGGGGAAGGTGGCGACGCCGTCGAGGTCGGTCCAGTGCAGCACCACGACCGGGGCCGACAGGGCCACCCCGGCCGGCACCTCCACCAGCACGGGGTCGGCCACGAAGGCGTCGTGGAGGAGGCCGAAGGCGTCCTTGGCCCGGCCCGCCACCGATCCCAGGGCGCCGCCGGCCTGGCCGTCGCCGCCGTCGAGGGTCGCCAGGGAACCCACCCGCAGCCCCGCCCTCGCCGCCCCGTCGTCGACCTCGACGTGGCTCACCGTCCCGTTGCGCACCACGACGACGGCGGCGGGCTGGCCCACCGCCTCCACCAGAGGCGCCACCCCCTCGGGGACACCTCCCGTCGCCAGGGCGGCGCCGGGCTCGACCGGCTGGTGGTCGTCGAGGTCGAGCTCGGGGATGCGGCTGTACCGCCACACCTCCTCCTCGGTGGTCGGCAGGGCGGTGGTCCCGAAGCGCTCGAACGCGGCCGAGCGTCGCTCCGCCAGCCACGGCGGCCCGCCCAGGCGGCGGACGATGTCGGCGCTGAACGGGCTCACTGCGCCAGGCTACCGGGCGCTCCCCGGGCTGTCTCGAGCCAGGGCGGCCCCGTCGGTCCTCGGGGTCCGCTGGAGCATCGTCCACCCGGCCGCGATCAGGAGGCGGTCACGGTCACGGTCCCCGTGGAAAGCGCTGAAGGTGCGGTGGACGCCCCACCTGGGCGGGGGTCATCCCCGCCGCCAGCACCTGGCGCCGGGTCACCACCCCGTGCTGGCTGTCGACCTCCCCACCGCCCGCTCCCCACCGCCCGCTCCCCATCCATTGCCCCATCGTGGCCACCAGGTGTGACAGTCAGTGACCCTCGACCCCTTTGTGTGCGTCCCACCCCACCCAGGCAGGTGGGGCGCGCGGAGACGGGTCGAGGGCGCTACCGGCGCCTCCGTCGGACCCAACGGCGCCAGCGGCCCGGGGCTGACCTCTGTCGCTCGGCCCGGATCTCGGCCACGACCTTGGGGCCGGCGGCGT
>JBOGHU010000056.1:0-2854 GCA_050742255.1 Acidimicrobiales bacterium | reverse complement strand
GGGGTGGAGCTGGCGCCCGGGCGCCACGACCCCTTCACCCTGACCGCTCCGGCCACGGTGCGGGGCCGCCCCGGGGCGGTGGTGGGCGGCGGGGTGGAGGTGCGCGCCGACGGCGCCCGCCTGGTCGACCTCGAGGTGGTGGGGGGCGAGGGTGGGGTCCTGGTCCGCGGCGCCGACGGCGTCGTCCTCGACGGCGTCACGGTGCGGGGAGCAGCCTTCCACGGCATCGAGGTGGTCGACGCCTCCGTCGCCGTCCGCGGCTGCACCGTCACCGGGCTCACCAGCCCCTACGGCCAGGGGGTGGAGGTGCGGAACGCCAAGGGCCGATCGCCCACCACCGTCGCCGGCTGCGCGGTGTCCGGCCGCCAGGAGGGTGTCGTGGCCCACCTCAGCCGGGTGGAGCTGCGCGGCAACCGGGTCGAGGGCACGGCGTTGCGAGGGATCGCCGTGACCGAGATGAGCGAGGGACTGGTCGCCGGCAACACCGTCACCGGCGTGACCGGGGTGGGGCTGTACTGCGGCGACATGTCCCGATGCGAGATGCGCGACAACGTCGTCCGCGGGGTGCGCCCCGACCCCCGCGGGGTCCGCAGCCGGGCCGGCCAGGCCGTGGTGGCCTGGTACCACTCCACCATGCGTGTTGAAGGCAACCGGCTCGACGCCGCCCCCGGCGCCGAACCGGTAGCGGCCCTCCAGGGCTCGACCCTGGTCGACCACTCCCCCCTCTCGCCCCGGCCACCGGGCTGGCCCGGCGTCCTGCCGGCCCTGCCCGTGGCCGCCGCCGCGGTGGGCGGGCTGGCCCTGCTGTCGGCGGCGGTGGGGCGAGCCCTGTCCCGCCGGGACGGATGGGGCCCGGCCCCTCGCCCCGCCGGTCCCACCCCCCGGCTCCTGGTGGTGGCGGTGGTGGGCGGCCTGGCCGTGCAGGGCTTCCACCTGCTCGAGCACGGGGTCCAGGTGTGGCAGACCTACGCCGCCTGGGCCGACCAGCGCAGCGGGCTCCTCGGGGCCCGGGCCGACACCGAGTGGGTGCACCTGGCGTTCAACCTGGTGGTGCTGGCCTTCCTCGCCCTGACCTGGCGGGCGGCCCGCCGTCCCCGGCTACTGGTGGGCCCCGGTGCCGCCTGGCTGGCCGCCGCCATCGCGGTGCAGGGCTACCACGTGGTCGAGCACGTGGCCAAGGTGGCCCAGCACGAGCTCGGGGGCGTGGCCACCGCCCCTGGCCTGGTGGGGGCCAGGGTGGGGCTGGCGTGGTTCCACCTCGGGGTCAACCTGGCCGTGACGGTGGGGACGGCGGTCGTGGTGGCCGCCCTCCTCGGGGCTCACCGCGCCCCGGCATCGGTCGCCGGCGGCGGCGGCGGCCTCCACCCCGAGGCGGTGAGGCCGGCGCCCGCCCCCGCCCCGACGTGACCCCGGTGCCCACGCCCGGCCCCCTGCGCCGGGCCCTGCGGGCCGGCGCCCCGTCCCTGGTGGTGGAGCGCTCCTTGTGGGAGACCGGCCACCACGTGGTGGTGGGGATGGACGAGGTCGGCCGGGGCGCCTGGGCCGGTCCCATCTCGGTCGGTGCCGCCGTCCTGCCCCCCGACCGGCGGGTGTACAAGGTCCGGGACTCCAAGGCCCTCACCGAGGCGGAGCGGGAGGCCCTCTTCGACCGCATCGCCGGCTGGTGCTCGGGGTGGGCCGTGGGCCACGCCACCCACGAGGAGTGCGACGCCCTGGGCATGACCGACGCCCAGCGCCTGGCTGCCCGCCGGGCCCTCGACGGGCTGGGGTGCCGGCCCGACCAGGTCCTGGTCGACGGGCGGTGGGACTTCGTCGGCGGCGGAGGGGTCCAGCGGCTGGTGGGGGGCGACGCCCGGTGCCTGTCCATCGCCGCCGCCTCCATCCTGGCCAAGGTGACCCGGGACCGCCTCATGCGGGCCGAGGCGCCCCACTTCCCCGGCTACGACTTCGACCTCAACAAGGGCTACCCGTGCCCCCGCCACAAGCTGGCTCTCGCCGCCATGGGCCCCACCGCCATCCACCGCCGGTCGTGGGTCTTCATGGACCACCTCCCCTGGACCGGGCTGCGCCAGGCCCGGCCCCCGAGCGCCGACCCCCCCGGCCCGGGGGGCGGACGACCGGCGTGACCGGGCCCGTCGCCGGCGAGGCCGGTAGCGTCGGGACCGTGCTGTACGCCCTGGCAGCCTGGACCGTCTTCGTGTGGACCACCCGGATCAGCAACATCCTCGAGGACAGCGCCGCCACCGGGGCCTCCCGGGCCCTGGACCTGGCGGTGGCCGGCACCCTCGCGGTCCTGGGCCTGGCCGTGGCGGTCGTGGCCTGGCGGGGTGGGCGCCCGCTGGGACCGGTGCCGGTGGGAGTGGTGCTGGCCCTGGTGGTGGCCACCGTGGCGGTGTGGGGGGTGCGGACCCCCCCTATCCTGGCGGACCCCGACCACGGGGTGGGGTTCAAGGCCGTGCACGCCGCTCTGGCCCTGGTGTCGGTGGCCCTGGCCGGCGGCGCCTGGTGGACGGTGCGGCGACGCCGATCCGTGCCCAGCCGGGCGTGACCGCCTCCACAGGGGAGCGGGCCGACGCCCTGCCCTCCTGCCCCAGCTGCGGGGCGCCGGCCCAGCCCGCCTCCGACGACCCGGGTGACGACGACGAGCGCTTCGTCTGCGCCAACCCCCACTGCCCCGACCGCGGCGAGGTGGTGGGCTGAAAGGAGAATCAACAGTGGGCGCGCCGGGGCGGGGGCTCAGGCGGTCTTCTGGAGGGTGACCTGGTAGCCGAGATCGTGGAGTTGGGCGATGAGGCGGTCTCGTCGGTGGTCGGGATCGGCTCGCCGTGTGAAGTAGTCGCCGCCGAGGTCGTCG
>JBOGHU010000055.1:0-44549 GCA_050742255.1 Acidimicrobiales bacterium | reverse complement strand
GCCGGGGACGGCCGGGCACCCCGGGCCTGGGCGTGCCGGGCTGGGGGCGGCGCAGCCGGGGGCGGAAGGGCCCGGTCGGGTCCCGACCGTGCCACCCGTGCCGCACAGGCCAGGTCCTGACCCGGTCCCCGCTGCCGGCATCCCCGGTGCGGGGGTCCCGTCCCGGCCCCGCATCCAGAAGGTCACCCGCCCGCGGCCACCGGCGGGGGAGTCGCACGGCGGGACGGCGGCCCCACCGTCGCCGGCACCTCTGCCTCCTCCCTCCGATCCTGGCGGGCGAACCAGGCCGGGTGCCAGGCCGCCCCCTGCCCCCGGGCCGGGGTCGGTCCCGAGCCCCCGCCAGGCGCCGGTGCCCCAGGTCAGTCGACCGTCCCACTTCACCGGGTCCGGTCGACCCGGAGCGTCCCGTCGACGCCGGCCCCAGCGTCCGCCGGAGCACGCGCCCGAACCGCCCAACCCGAAGCTGCCCGAAGCTCGTGGCCCGGCGCGCTCCGGCGGCGACCAGGCCGGCCCCGTGGGGCCACCGGACGAGCCCGACGAAGCCTCCTCGACCGAGGCCGGTGACCAGCGGCGACCCTTTCGCGGTCGCTGACGATCACCGGTCCCGTCCTGCCGGCCGCCGATCCTGAACCACCTGCTCCTCACCAACGACTTCCCCCCCAAGGTGGGGGGGATCCAGTCGTACCTGTGGGAGCTGTGGCGGCGTCTGCCTCCCCCGGAGGTCACCGTCGTCACCACTCCCTCTCAGGGGGCCGTGGCGTTCGATTCGGCTCAGCCGTTCCCCGTCGTCCGCACCCGCCAGCGGCTCCTGCTGCCCACGCCGGGCCTGGCCCGCCTCACCCGGGCCCTCGCTGATGAGGTCAACGCCTCGCTGGTGGTGCTGGACCCCGCCCTCCCGCTCGGCCTCCTCGGACCGAGCCTCGGGCGTCCCTACGTGGTGGTGCTCCACGGAGCGGAGGTGACGGTCCCCGGGCGCCTGCCGGGTGCGACGGCCCTGCTGGGACGTGTCCTCCGTGGCGCCAGCCACGTCATCGCTGCCGGGAGGTACCCGGCCGCCGAGGCAGAGCGGGTGGCCAGACAGCCGCTGCCGCTGACGGTGGTGCCTCCCGGTGTCGACACCGCCACGTACCGCCCGTTGCCCGCTGCGGAGCGGCGACGGGTCCGAGCCGAGCTCGGTCTGCCCGTCCCCGGCCGGCTGGTCGTCGGCGTGAGCCGGCTGGTCCCGAGGAAGGGGATGGACACCCTCGTCCGGGCCGCCGCCCGCCTGGCGCCCCTCCGACCCGACCTAACGGTCGCCATCGCCGGCGATGGTCGGGACCGCAGCCGCCTGGCCCGCCTGATCCGCAGGACAGGGGCCCCGGTCCGTCTGCTCGGAGCGCAGCCGTCGGACGTCCTGCCCCGCCTGTACGGATGCGCTGACGCGTTCGCCATGCTGTGCCGGACACGGTGGGTCGGCCTGGAGCAGGAGGGCTTCGGCATCGTCTTCCTGGAGGCGGCGGCGTCAGGGGTGCCGGCGGTGGCCGGTGACAGCGGCGGGGCCGGAGAGGCGGTCCTCCACGGGGAGACCGGCCTGGTGGTCGGCCGGCCAGGCGACGTCGCGGCCGCCGCGTCGGCGTTGGCGGAGCTCCTCGACGACCCCCGGCGGCGCGCCAGCATGGGCGACGCCGCCCGCCGGCACGCGGTGAGCGAGTACGGGTACGAGCGGCTGGCGGCCCGCGTGCACTCCACCCTCGCCGCCGTGGGATCCTCCCAGCGTGCACCCGTCCGGCCGGCAGGAGGCGACAGGAGCCGGGCCGGGAGCCGGCTTCCTCCGGGCCTCCTGGATCGGTACGGGCGTGTTCACCGCCGTGGCGGCGACGGCGGTGGCGTGGCCGGGCCCCCTCGATGAGGTGGCCCTGGTGGTGGACCTGGTGCTCTTCGCCCTGGGGTGTGTGGCGTTCGTGTGGTCGCTGCTGCGCGCCGCGGCCCGCAGCCGGAGCGAGCAGCTCCACATCGCCGGCCTCTACCTCCTGGCAGGGAGCGCCCCACGAGGGGTCCGTCAGGTGCTGCTGGGACTGGTGGGTGTCCAGGTGTTCGTGGCCCTCGCCGGCGCCATGGCCCGCCCCTACACCCCACTGGCGTTCGGGATCCTGGTCCCCGTGTACGGGCTGGGCCTGTGCGGAGCCTGGGCGGCCGGCCACGGCCAGTTCCCCAGACGGCCGTGAGGGGGTCGAGGCGCCGCCAGCCGGCTGCCCCCTTCCCACGACCCCGAGAGGGTGGGCTGGCCTACGATTGGCGCAGGAGAGCGAGGAGGTGCGGGGTGACCATCACCCAGGACGACATCCGTCAGCTGGCCTGCTTCGAGAGCGCGGACTTTCCCGTCACGACGTGCTATCTCAATGTGGACGGGGCCGATCATCTCCGTCACCACGACGTGGTCGACGGGCTGGCCCGGCTGCTGCGCGACGCCCGGACCCGGGGGAACGGGAACCCGTCGGTGGCGGCCGACCTGCGGCGCATCGAGGACCACGTGAAAGGCGGGTTCGACCGGTCCCACACCCGCGGTCTGGCGTTCTTCTCGTGTTCCGCCCGGGGCCTGTGGCGGGTGGTCGAGCTGCCCGTCCCCGTCCGCAGCGAGATGGTCTTCAACCACACGCCGTGCGTGCGCCAGCTCGAGGGGGTGATGGACGAGTACGAGCGGTTCGGCGTGCTGCTGGCAGACCGCCAGCGAGCCCGGATGCTGGTGTTCGAGCTGGGTGAGCTGGTGGAGTCGGACCACCTCTTCGACCGCCTTCCCCGTGGCGACGACGACGACCGCAGCTACACCAAGGACCGCGCTCGCAGCCACGCTTCGGCGCTGGCGCACCAGCACCTGCGACACGCCGCCGAGGTGGCCTTCGCCGTGTTCAAGGAGCGCGGCTTCGAGCGCCTCATCATCGGGGCCGCCGACGACGTGGCGGCGGAGCTGGAGGCGATGCTGCACCCGTACCTGCGGGAGCGGCTGGAAGCGCGGGGCCCGATCCCCATCAACGCCGGCGACGAGGAGATCCGGCGGTCGGCGCTGGCGGTGGAGGCGACCGTGGAGCGCCGTAAGGAGGCGGAGGTGGTGGACCGACTGCGGCAGGCGTTGGGTTCGGGCCATCGGGGGGTGGCCGGCCTGGAGGCGACCCTGCCGGCGCTGGTCGAGCGACGGGTCGACACGCTGCTGGTGTCCGAGGGCTACGCCGAGCCGGGGTGGCGTTGCGACCACTGTGGCTGGCTGGGCCGGGTGGGCCGCAGCTGTCCTGCCTGCGTGGCGGTCATGCGGCAGGTGGAGGACGTCGTCGAGGAGGCGATCGAGGATGCCCTGGGCCAGTCGTGCCGGGTGGAGATGTGCGTCGGCAACGCCGATCTGGACGTCCTCGGGGGCATCGGCGCCCTGCTCCGGTACTGAACCACCCAGGTGGCCGATCGTCCTCGAGCCACCCTGAGGTGGTCCGGTCCCTCCGGGCCCACGGTGGGCGTGGACGTCGGGGGGACCAAGATGCTCGGCCTGGTCCTCGACGCCGGCGGGACCGTCACCGCCGAGCAGCGGCGCGTCACCCCCTCCGGCGGCGAGGAGCTGACGGCCGCCCTGGTCGCCCTGGTCACCGACCTGGTGGGGGAGACGGCAGGGTCGGCACGGGTCGGGGTGGGGCTCCCCGGCCTGGTCGACAGGGCGGGGACCCTGCGGTTCGCCCCCAACCTCCCCGGGGTGGTGGAGGTGTCGGTCGGCCCCACCCTGGCCTCGGCCACCGGTCTCCCGGTGACCATCGACAACGACGCCACCTGCGCGGCGTGGGCTGAGCACGTCCAGGGTGCGGCCCACGGCGTCGGCGACGCCCTGCTCGTCACCGTGGGGACCGGGATCGGGGGCGGGCTGTTGCTCGGCGGCCGCCTCGTCCGGGGCGCGTCGGGGTTCGCGGGGGAGCTCGGGCACATGGTCGTCGAGACGGGGGGCATCGCCTGTTGGTGCGGGCGGCGGGGGTGCTGGGAGCGGTACGCCTCGGGCACCGCCCTGGGCTGTGCGGGCCGGGAGCTGGCCCGCACGGGCGGCGGCCGCCTGGCCCAGCTGGCGGGAGGCGACCCGGACCAGGTGCGCGGCGAGCACGTCATCGCCGCGGCGCGCCAGGGCGACGCCGACGCCGGGGCGGCGGTGGAGCGGGTGAGCGGCTGGCTGGGCCTGGGCCTGGCCAACCTGGTGCACATCCTCGACGTGGAGGTCGTGGTCCTGGGGGGAGGGCTGGTCGACGCCGCCGACGTCCTGCTCGATCCCGTGCGTCGGGCCCTGGGCCAGCGGGTGTTCGCGCCCGACCACCGCCCGTCGGTCCCCGTGGTCGCGGCCCGGCTGGGTGAGCGGGCGGGGGCCATCGGCGCCGCCCTGCTGGCCCGGGAGCCAGGGGAGGTCGGTGCCTGAGCGGGCGGGAACCGGGTGGGACCGGCGTCGGGGACGGCGGTAGCGTCTGGGGCGTGGAGCTCCGCCGGATCACCTCGCTGCCCCCCTACGCCCTGGGCGTGATCGACGGCCTGAAGAAGGAGGCCCGCTGGGCCGGCGAGGACGTGATCGACCTCGCCTTCGGGAACCCCGACCTCCCCTCGCCCTCGGTCGCCGTCGAGAAGCTGGCCGAGGCGGCACGAAATCCCCGCAACCACCGCTACTCCCTGAGCCGGGGGATCCCCAAGCTCCGCCAGGCCCTGGCCGACCGGTACCGGCGCCAGTACGGGGTCGACTTGGACCCCGAGACCGAGGTGATCAACACCATCGGGGCCAAGGAGGGGTTCAGCCACCTGATGTGGACCCTCCTCCAGCCCGGGGACGCGGCGCTGGTGCCGGCGCCCTCGTACCCCATCCACGTCTACGGCCCCCTCTTCGCCGGGGCCGACGTGCGGGAGATGCCGCTCGGGAGGGGCCTGTCGGCGCGGGGCGGGGGGACGATCGAGGGGGCAGAGTTCTTCGAGGTGCTGGTGAAGTCCTACGAGTACTCCTGGCCCAAGCCCAGGGTCATCGTGCTGTCGTTCCCCCACAACCCCACCACCGCCTGCGTCGACTTGGAGTTCATGCAGCGGGTGGTCGACTTCGCCCGGGAGCGCCAGGTCGTGCTGGTGCACGACTTCGCCTACGCCGACCTGGGCTTCGACGACTACCAGCCCCCGTCCATCCTCCAGGCCGAGGGCGCCAAGGACGTGGCCGTCGAGCTGTACTCGCTCACCAAGTCGTTCTCCATGGCGGGCTGGCGGGTGGCCTTCCTGGCCGGGAACGCCGAGATCGTGGCCGGTCTGGCCAAGCTGAAGAGCTACCTCGACTACGGCGCGTTCCAGCCCATCCAGATCGCCGCCACCGTCACCCTCAACGATGTGCCCGACCACCCCCGGGACGTGCGTGACGTCTACCAGTCCCGGCGGGACGCGCTCTGCGACGGCCTGGCTCGCATCGGTTGGTCGGTCGAGCGCCCTCAGGCGACGATGTTCGTGTGGGCGGCCATCCCCCCGGCGTACGAGGAGCTGGGCTCCCTCGAGTTCGCCAGCCGGCTGGTGACGGAGGCCAACGTGGCCACCTCGCCGGGGGTGGGCTTCGGGCCGGGAGGTGACGGCCACATCCGCTTCGCCCTCATCGAGAACGAGCAGCGGATCGCCCAGGCCGTGCGCAACCTGCGGCGCGCCCTCACCAAGCTGTAGCGCCTCTTGGCAGGGGCCGACAGCTCTCCCGACGTTCGCCGCCGGGAAACGCGGCGTTCACACCGCGGCCGTAGCCTTGCCCGGGTGAGGACCGAGCCCACCGCCTCGGGGTCTCCGGGGTGAAGACCTACGTCCTTCGGGTCTGGCTCCCGGACCGACCCGGTGCCCTCGGCCAGGTGGCGAGCCGGATCGGAGCCGTCCGCGGCGACGTGGTGGGCATCGAGATCGTCGATCGGGGCGGGGGCCAGGCCGTGGACGAGCTGGTCGTGGACCTGCCCGGTGCCGAGCTGGTCGACCTGTTGGTGAGCGAGGTCACCGCCGTGGACGGGGTGGCCGTCGAGGAGGTCCGGGTTGCCACCGACGTCTGCCGCGACCCGCGGCTGGACGCGCTCGAGATGGTGGCGGCGCTGGTCGCCGCCACCACCGAGGGGGCGCTGTTCCAACGCCTGGCCGAGGAGGTCCGGCGTGCCGCCAGGGCCGGGTGGGTGGCGGTGGTCACCCCCGACCGCGTGGGTGCCGGCGTGGGCCCGGTCCCGGCCTGGCCCTGGCTGCGGGCCTTCGTCGACGGCAGCCCGTCCTCGGAGCCGTCGGGCACCGGCCCCGGAGGGCCCGACGAGGTGGCGTGGGCGCCGATGGCCTCGGCCGGGTGCACCGTGGTCCTGGGCCGGCCTGGCCGGCCGGTGCGAGGCAAGGAACGGCGTCAGCTGGAGGCCTTGGCGCGGATCGCCGATGCCCGGTGGGCGGACCTGGCCCGTGGGTCCGCTGGCGGCGCACCAGTAGGGTGGCAGGACCGCAAGGGGGCGAGGCCGCACCAGGAGGCCGGATGAGGGTGGGGATGCTGACGGGGGGTGGCGACTGCCCGGGTCTGAACGCGGTGATGCGTGCGGTGGTGCGCAAGGGTGAGCGGCACTACGGCGACGAGGTGATCGGCTTCCTCGACGGCTGGCGAGGCGTGATCGAGGGGCGGACCACGCGCCTCGACGTCGAGCGGCTCCGGGGCACCCTCCCCCGGGGTGGCACCATCATCGGCACCTCGCGCACCAACCCCTACAGGGTGGAGGGGGGGGTGGAGCGGTGCCGGGCGACCCTCGCCGACCACCAGGTGGAGGCGTTGATCGTCATCGGGGGCGAGGACACCCTTGGGGTGGCCGAGAAGCTGGCCATTGACGGCGTGGCGGTGGTCGGGGTGCCCAAGACCATCGACAACGACGTGTCGGCCACCGACGTGTCCTTCGGCTTCCACACCGCGGTGCAGATCGCCACCGACGCCATCGACCGGCTCCACACCACCGCCGAGTCGCACGACCGGGTCATGGTCGTCGAGGTCATGGGGCGTCACGTCGGCCACATCGCCACCTACGCGGGGATCGCCGGCGGGGCGGCGGTCATCCTCGTCCCCGAGGAGCCCTTCGACATCGAGGAGGTGTGCGCCGCCCTGCACCGCCGTCACGATCGGGGCCGCTACGCCTCGATCGTGGTCGTGGCCGAGGGCGCTCAGCCCCGGGAGGGCGACGTGGCGGTGCCCGGTGCCGAGGTGGACGAGTTCGGTCACGTCAGGCTGGGGGGGGTCGCCAACCTCCTGGCCGGGGAGATCGAGGCGCGGACCGGCTTCGAGACCAGGGTCACGATCCTCGGGCACATCCAGCGGGGCGGGACGCCGACCGCCTACGACCGGGTGCTCTCCACCCGCTTCGGGATCGCCGCCATCGATGCCGCGCACGACGGCGGGTTCAGCCAGATGGTCGCCCTGCGGGGCGACCAGGTCGTCCTGGTCCCTCTGGCCGACGCCGTGGGCAAGCTCCGCACGGTCGACCCTGACCTCTATCACGGGGTGGCGGGCACCTTCTTCGCTTGACGGGGCTGTTGCTACGCCAGAACCCCGCCTCGGCCGGGCTCGAGGTAGACGACCCGGGCCGTGGGGACCGAGGCGCGCAGCCGCTCCTCGGCGGCGTCGATGGCCGCCGCCACCCCCTCGAAGCTGAGGGTGCCTTCGAGCTCCAGCTTCGCCGCCACCAGCAGCTCGTCGGGACCGAGGTGCAGCGTGCGCAGGTGGAGCAGCCGACGCACGTCGGCGCCCGCTTCGATGGCGTCCCGGATGGCGGTCTGGTCGGCGGGCCGGGCCGCCTCTCCGATCAGGAGGCTCTTCATCTCCACCGCCAGCGCCACGGCGATGACGACGAGCAGGACGCCGATGCCCAGGCTCCCCACCGCGTCCCAGCGGGGATCACCGGTGACCTCGGCGGCGGCGATGCCGAGGAGGGCCAGTACCAGGCCGACGGTGGCGCCCACGTCCTCCAGGAGGATCACCGGGAGCTCAGGGCTCTTGGCCCGTCGGATGAAGTCGAGCCACCGCTGGCCTCGGCGCTCGCGGTCGGCCTCACGGATCGCCGTCCGCAGAGAGACGACGTCGAACACGATGGCCACCACCAGGATGGCGATGGCGACGGCGGGGGACGCCAGCTGGTGGGGTTCGCGGATCTTCCGGATCCCCTCGGCGATGGCGAACAGGCCGCCCAGCGAGAACAGGACGAGGGACACCACGAAGGCCCAGAAGTAGCGCTCCCGGCCGTAGCCGAAGGGGTGGTCGGGGGTGGGCCGTCGCCGGCTGCGACTCCCCCCGAGGAGCAGCAGGCCCTGGTTGCCGCTGTCGGCGACGGAGTGCACCGCCTCGGCCAGGAGGGAGGCGGCACCGGTGACGAGGAAGCCGACGAACTTGGCGACGGCGATGCCGGTGTTGGCCAGGAGGGCGGCGAAGATGGCCCTGCGGCTGCCCTCCTGCACGGTGGGCGATCGTAACCGGCGTGGACGGACCCGCCCGAGCCGGGCGGTCGGATCGCGGTCGCAGTAGGGAGGCCCCGACTACACGAAGAACTCGGAGCCGGCGGCCTGGTCGGTGGGCTGGAAGGCGTTGGGGTTGGGGTCCTGGCCGTCGATGAACATGGCCAGGATGGCGGCGTGGCGGGCCTCGACGCCGCCGATGCTCATGGTGGTCTGGCGCAGCTCGGGGGTGCTCAGCATCCCGGCACCGACGCCCTGGTAGGTCTGGGCGGCGATGTTCTCCAGGTCGTAGGCGAACTTGACCACGTCGGCCTGGTCGGCCAGGCCCTCGATGGTCGAGGCGAACTGCTCCTGGGCGGTGGGGTTGGCCATGTTGAACGGCTCGCCCCCGAGCTGCTCGGCGGCGCCGTTGAAGGCGCCGGCGTGCTGGCTGTGCTGGTCCCGGAACAGCATCGCCGCCCCGCCGACGTCGGGCGTGATCCCGAGGGTGTCGGCGCCGTCGATCGCGGTGTTGTAGACCGCGACGGCGAAGAGCTCGAGAGAGGCCGCGGTGCGGGCGATGGTGATGTCGGTCTCGTTGCCGCCCCCGCCTCCTGCGGTGGTGGCGGTGGTGCCGCTGGCCCCGGGCTCGTCGTCGTCGCCGCCGCAGGCCACCAGCACCGCCGAGGCCAGGGCGGCACCGCCGCCCATGCGCATGAACTTGCGGCGGTTGAACCCGCCGAGGAGCGTCTCGGCCTTGACCGGGCTCGGGGTGTCGTTGCTGCCCACCAGCAGGCGCATCAGGGCGTCCCGCCAGCGGGGCATGGCCGCGTCGTGCTCGGTGTGGAGCTCCCGCAGCTGGCGGCGGAGCTCGTCTCGGTAGATGTCCATGTGCTCCTTGGTCCTCCCTTTGGTCTTCGTCGGGTCGGTGGGCGGTGGCTACTGGTTGACCGGGAACTGGGCCGGGTCGAGGGCCTTGTCCTGGGGCTCGAAGGCCGGCATCAGGTCCTCGTCGGTGACCTCCCTGCCGAGGGCGAGGCCCAGGGTGATGGCGTGCTGGGACTCGACCGGCAGGATCGACGCCGCGGTGTTGAAGGCGTCGGGATCCTGGAGGACACCGAGGCCGAACAGGTAGGTGGAGGCGGCCGCGTTCTCGATGGTGAACGCGATCTCCAGGATGGCGTCCTCGTCGGGCGCGCCGGCGATCTGGGGCCCGAACTCGTCGAGGATGGCCTGGTTGGGCTCCACGTCGGCGCCGGCGAAGCCGGCGAAGGCCATGCCGTGCTCGTTGTGGTGGCCCGCGAACTTCTGGGCGGCTTCGGCCACGGCCCTGGTGGTCACCTTGCCGGTGCCGGCCGCGGCCGTGTACGCCTGCACCGCCGCGAACTCGAAGCTGGCGGCGAAGATGGCGAGCTCCTCGTCGCTCGGCGCCTGCCCGTAGGCCGGGGCGACCAGTCGGGACATGGGCACCAGTGACTGGCCGACGGTGAGCGCCACGCCACCCAGACCGGCGCCGGTGAGGAACCTCCGCCGGGTGGGCCCGGTCTTCTTGCTGAGCTCACCGAAGAGGAGCTCCCCGTTCTCCTCGCGGAAGGTCTTCATGCTCTCCCGGTGCAGTTCGTCGACGTCGTCGACCATGCTCCTGAGCTGCTTCTCGCTGATCTCCACGCACCAACCTCCTTGGTGTCGATGCTCGGGGCGTACGCGCCCCGGGCGCAGGTGTGGGGTGACGGCTGTCAGCCCGCCACGACGACCGTGCCGGTCATGTACTGGTGGATGCCGCAGATGTAGGGGTACTCACCGGGCCTGTCGTAGGTGATGGAGAAGGTGTCGCCCCTGGCCAGGTCCTCGCTCTCCTCGACGCCGAGGCCGCTGCGGTCCAAGACGGTGTGCTCGGCCTGGTCCTGGTTGGCCCAGGTGACCGTGGTCCCCGGCTCCACGGTGATCTCCTGGGGCGTGAACCGGAAGCTCTCGATGGTCACGGCGTCGGCGGTCCCTCCACCCCCGCAGGCGGCGAGGGCCACGGCCACCACGACCAGGGCCGTCCCCGCCCGGGCGATCTGCCTCCTGCACACCGCTGTTCTACGGCGCGACGCCTGCCGTGGATGGGTCGGGGTCGAGCCGTCAACGGCCGGTCGCTGCCGGCGGCGGCGGCGGCGGCGTGGTCGTGGCGGTGGGGACGTTGGGGTCGAACCTGGCGAAGTCCCGCCGGGTCAGGGGGCGGTCGGTGAGCGCCCCGCTGTCGTCGGGGACCTGGCGGGCCTCGCCGTCGAAGCGGAAGAGGACCCGGTTGACGTCCCGGGCCGCAGTGGCCGTGAACACGACCTGGGCCAGGGCCAGCCGCTGGCCCTGGCCGGCGATGTTGGTCAGCTCGCCGCTCAGGTCGATGGTCACCAGGCCGTCGTCGGGACCGGTGATGCCGAGCAGGTCGGTCCCTGTGGTGATGGCGCTGCGCACGCCGACGTCGGCCTCGGCTTCGGTGACGCCCTCGAGCAGGGCGGCGACGGCACGGCTCGCGTCCGGCGGGGACGGGACGGTCCGGCCGACCTCCAGGAGCAGCCCCTGCCTGTCGACCAGGTACACCGACGCCCGGGTCTCCTCGGCGGGGGACCGGGACGTGCGGGGGGGCATCGAGGTGGTGGGGCCCAGCAGGTCGAAGGGGACGCCCTGGGGCGAGAGAGCGCGAGGTGCGTCGTCGCGCTGCACCCCGCACCCGGTCAGCACCGCCGCCAGGGCGACCGTGGCCAGGGCCCGGCCCCTCATGCGTCGGCGGCGGGCACCGAGGCCGGCCCGAGGTCGGGCTCGGGCTGGGCCGGAGCGGTGACGCTGACCACGGGCAGCTCGATCACGAAGCGGGCGCCCGACATGGCGCCGTGGCGGTCCTCGACCCAGACCCGTCCACCGTGGAGGGCCACGTGCCCGCGCACCAGGGACAGGCCCAAGCCCGAGCCCTCCCAGGCGCCCCGGCGCCCGGCCGTGGAGGCGCCCCGGGAGAACCGCTCGAAGATGCGCTCACGGTCCTCGTCCGCCACCCCGGGGCCGGCGTCCTCGACGGCGATGCGAACGTTGGACCCCACCAGCCCCACGGTGGTGGCGGCGGCCCCGCCGCCGTGGCGGCTGGCGTTGTCGACGAGGTTGGCGATGGCTCGGGTGAGCCGGCGCTTGTCCGCCTGCACGACGCAGTCGGCGGCGTCGGCGGCCACGACCACGGGGACGTCGTCGTGGGTGGCGGCGCCTACGGCGTGGATGACCAGCTCGCTGATGCGGAGGTCCTCGAGGTCGAGGCGGGCGGCACCCGCGTCGAAACGGGAGATCTCGAGCAGGTCCTCGACCATGGCCGAGAAGCGGGACACCTCGGCCGCCAGCAGGTCCAGGGCGGCCCGCGCTCGGTCAGGCATCTCCCCTCGGCGCCCCTGGAGCACCTCGACCGAGGCCGACAGGGTGGTGAGCGGGGACCGGAGCTCGTGGCTGACGTCGGAGGTGAAGCGGGCCTCGCGCTCGATCCGCTCCTGGAGGGCGCTGGCCATGCGGTTGAACGAGGTGACCAGGGTGCCCAGGTCGGCCTCGTCCGCCGTCGCGACCCTGGTGTCGAGCCGGCCGCGGGCGATGGCGACGGCCGCGGCGCTGACGTGGGCCAGGGGGCGCAGGACCCGTCGGCTGGCGCTGGCGCCGAGCGCGGCACCGGCGAGGGTGGTGACCACCGCCGCCGCCAGCAGGGAGACGCTGAGCGAGCGGAGGGTGCTCTCCAGCTCCCCCAAGGGGATGATCTCGAAGTACGAGGCGTCGACGGCGGGGATGGGCACGCCCACCGCCAGCTGGGTCTGGCCGTCGAGCCGGTAGCGCATCCGTGCCGGCTGGCCCCCGAGGACCATGTCCTGCAGCCGGGTGGGGAGGTCATCGGTTCCCCGCTGGACACCGCCGAACCAGGTGCCGCTGCGGTAGAGCACCGGGCTCCCGCCCGCCGGGTTCTGGAGCTGGTCGAGGAGCATCTGTTCGTCGACCCCTGCCGAGCGGAGGTTGTCCCGCAGTAGCTTGGCATTGAGGTAGGTCTCGGTCGTGGCCGTGCCCTCGCGCTGGCGGACGAGGATCTCCCGGACCAGGCCGTAGGTCACCACGGCCAGCAGGGTGGAGAGCGCCAGGGCTCCGAGGGCGAAGGCCGCGGTCAGGCGGGCCTGCAGCCCGAGGCGTCGGGCCCATGGGAGGCGGCGGCGGCGGGCGTCGGCCATGGGCGGGAGGTCAGGACTGGAGCTTGTAGCCCAGCCCCCGCACCGTGACCACGTGCTGGGGGTGGGCAGCGTCGCCCTCGACCTTGGTGCGCAGGCGGCGGATGTGCACGTCGACGAGCCGGCCGTCGCCGAAGTAGTCGTAGCCCCAGACCCGCTCGAGCAGCTGCTCCCGGCTGAAGACCCGGCCGGGGGCCGAGGCCAGCTCGCACAGCAGGCGGAACTCCGTCTTGGTCAGGTGGACGTCGCGGCCGCTCCGGCGGACCGCGCCCTGGTCGGGCAGCACCTCGAGATCGCCGAACTGCACCTGGCCCCGACCGGGCTCGGGGGAGTGGGCCCGGCGCAGCAGAGCGCGGATCCGGGCCGAGAGCTCCTTGGGCTGGAAGGGCTTGGTGATGTAGTCGTCGGCGCCCGCCTCCAGTCCCGCCACCACGTCGTGGGTGTCGGCCCTGGCCGTGACCATCACGATGGGCACGTCGCTGAAGCGCCTGATGGAGCGGCACAGGGCGAACCCGTCCATCCCCGGCAGCATGATGTCGATGAGGATGACGTCGGCGGGCTGGTCGCTGTGGCGCTCGAGGGCATCCTCCCCGCTCTCGGCCTCGTCGATGGTCCAGCCCTCGTCCTCCAGGGCCATGCGCACCGCGGTGCGGATGCGCTCGTCGTCCTCGACGGTCAGGACCCGTGTCCCCACACCACGAGGATGCCGCATCGGGGCCCGGTGGTGGTAACGGCCCGGCCCTGGCGGTCGGGAGGGGGCGGCTCAGGCCCGTCCCGAGTAGGCGGCCAGCAGGGCCTGGCGGCCCGCTCCCCGGCCGGTCCGGTAGTGCAGCCCCTCGGCCACGCAGGCCGCCAGGGCCCGACAGGCCACGAGGGCCCGGGCCCCCTCGGTCGTGTAGGACTCCACTGGGCGCAGGTCGATGTCGAGGCGGCGTGCCCCGACGCAGGCCGTGGTCGCCGCCTCCACCAGGGCCTGCCCGGCGTCGGCGTCGAGGCGCCCCCGGACGGTCAGGACCACCACGGTGCCGTGACGAGCCACGTCCAAGGTGGGGCCCGGGCGCTCCGGCCGGGGCGCGTCGGCGCCCGTGCCAGTGCCCTGCGCCATCGCCGGATTGTGCCGCGCCGATCCGACAGCCCCGTGACCTGTTGGTGACGATCCCGTGACGATGCCTCCGGCTACCCTCCCGCCCCGGCAGCGGTGAGCAGGGCGCGCAGCGGGTCGAACAGGCCCGGAGGGGCAGCCAGGGTGAACTCGGTGGAGGGGGGCCCGCCGGCGAGGTCCCCCGTCCGCGCCCCCGCCTCGCTGGCCACCAGCAGACCGGCGGCGATGTCCCAGCTCTGCAGTCCTCGCTCGAAGAAGCCGTCGAGCCGACCACACGCCACCCAGCACAGGTCCACCGCGGCGGCGCCGTGCCGTCGCACGTCGCGGACCGCCGGCAGGACGCCCACGAGCGCCCTGGCCTGGTCGGCTCGACGCTCCCGGTCGTAGGCGAAGCCCGTCCCCACCAGGGCGGTGGCCAGGTCGTCGGCGCCGCCACAGCGGATCGGTCGGTCGTTGAGGGCTGCCCCCCGGCCCCGCGCCGCGGTGAAGGTCTCGCCGTGGGCGGGGTCCACGACGACCGCCGCCTGGGTCATCCCCTCCACCTCGGCGGCGATGGAGACCGCGAAGGGCGGGAGGCGGTACAGGTAGTTGGTCGTGCCGTCGAGCGGGTCGACGACCCACCGGACACCGGTGGACCCGTCCTCCGCCGCTCCCTCCTCGGCCAGGATGCCGTCGTGGGGACGGAGCCGCCGCAGCTCGCCGACGATGAGCCGCTCCGAGGCGCGGTCCATCTCGGTCACCATGTCGGTGGCCGAGCTCTTGGTGCCGACCGACCCCCGGGCCTGGTCGAGGCCACCTAGCAGCAGGGCCGCGGCCTGGCCCGCCACCAGGCGGGCCAGGCTCAGCAGCTCCTCTGGATCGGGCGTCATCGGAGCACAATACGGCAGCGGTAGGGTCGCCTCGTGACCGGCACGGGATCGTGATGGCGGCGGCCGACCTGTTCGACGTCGTTCCCGACCGGGCCGTGGCGGCCTACGCCCACCCCGACGATCCGGAGATGTCCTGCGGGGGGGCCCTGGCCCGCTGGGCGGCGGCCGGGACCGAGGTGGTGGTCGTCATCGGCACGGCGGGGGATAAGGGCTCAGCGGACCCGCTCGTCGATCCCGCCGACCTGGCCCGGCGGCGGGCGGAGGAGGTGGCCGCCGCCGCCGGGACGCTGGGCGTGGCATCGGTGGAGATGCTGGGCCGTCCCGACGGGGAGCTGGGCGACGCCACCCTCCGCGCCGACCTGGTCGGGCTGATCCGGCGTCACCGCCCCAGCGTGGTCATCTGCCCCGACCCCACCGCGGTCTTCTTCGGTGACGGGTACGTGAACCACGTGGACCACCGGGCCATCGGCTGGGCCACCCTCGACGCCGTGGCGCCGGCGGCGGGGTCGCCTCTCTACTTCCCCGACCGCGGCCCCGCCCACCAGGTCGCGACCGTGCTGCTGTCGGGGACCCTGGAGCCCGACACCTGGGTCGACGTGGAGGCGGCGCTCGACGCCAAGGTGGCGGCGCTGTTCTGCCACCGCAGCCAGCTGGCGGACGACGCCGAGGCGTGGCTGGGCGACTTCGTGCGGCACCGGGCCGAGGAGGAGGGACGTCGAGCCGGGCTGCGCTTCGCCGAGGGCTTCCGGCGGCTGCGGTTCCAGCGGTGAGAGGGAGCCGGTGGTGGGCCCGGTGTCAGCGGTGCTCGGGTGGGAGCTGGCGGCGCCACTCGGCCATGGCCCGCAGGACCAGCACGGCGATGACGGCCACGCCGGCGGCACCGGCGACGGCGCCGACGAAGGCACCCAGTCCCTCCACCGTGGAGCAGCCGGCGCCCTCGGTGGCGGTGGGAGCTCCGGTGGCGCCGCACTGCACGTCGGCCACCGCCCAGCCGATCAGCCCTCCGCACGCCCCCCCCACCAGGATGGCGAGGACAGCCAGGGCCCGGGCGGTGACAGAGGGCAGGGCCGTGGGGGCGTACGGGCGGGCCCGGGTAGGACCGGGGCGGTCGGCCACGGCCCTCATGGTAGGTGCGTGGGCTCGCCCGCCCGGGTCCCCGTTCTCCGGTCGCCCACCGTCGCTGAGCGACGTCGGGTGACCGGAGAACGAGCGGGGAGGAGGCGGCGTTGGCGGTGCGGCACAGACCGGGGCCCGTTGTGGGCTCGGGCGTGGCGTGGGAAGATCGCGAGTGGATCGCGAGTAGCATCAGAGGAGGCCGGGCTCGACCGGTGAGGCCAGGCTGCAGTGCGAAGGACGGGGGAGCGTGCCGCTTTCCGAGGACGAACAGCGCATCATCGAGGAGATCGAGCACCAGCTCCGGGCGTCGGACCCCGAGCTCGTCCGGGAGGTGGGCTCGACCACCATCTACCGTCACGCCGGTCGCAACCTGAAGTGGGCGGGCCTGGGGTTCTTGGCCGGTGTGGCCTTCATGATCGCGACGCTGGCCGTCTCGCCGCTCCTGGCGTTCGGGGGCTTCCTGGCCATGCTCGGCTCGGCCGTCCTCTTCGAGCGGAACCTGCGCAAGATGGGCCGGGCCGGCTGGCACCAGTGGACAGGGTCGGTCCGGGCGTCGGGCGTGCGCGACTACCTCAACTCGGCCCGCCAGCGGGCTCGGGAGCGGTTCAAGAAGGACGAGTGAGGCTGCGGCGGCGGCCCACCGCCCCGGCTGGCGCCGATCCCCTCGGGCCCCCGGCCTGCCGCTGACCGTCGCCCCGGAGGCGGAGCGCCCCCCGAGGGTGGGAGCGGAGCCGGCGAGGATCGGCGGCCCGCCGGATCCGGCCCAGTGCCCCCAGGTCGTCTAGAACCGACCGTCGTACCCGGGCCGCCCCCTCCACGGCTCGACGGGCCAGGCCATCGTCCATCCCACCGGGCCCGAAGCTGGCGGCGGCGGCCAGCTCCGCCAGGTCTGCCACCACCACCGGGTCGACGCCGGGCACCGACGACGCCCGCCCCGCGTACTCGGCGGGCGTCTCCCAGGCCCAGGGCGCCCGGCCGGACCAGGCCAGCTCCTCGCCCACCTCCTGCCAGGCGACCAGGATCCGCTGGCCGGGAGTCGACGCCGCCGCCCGGCGGCGGGCCCGACGGGCGCGGACCACAGCCTCCACCGCCGCCAGCCACAGGGTGGGCCCACCGAGGAGGACGGCACCGGCGAGGGCCAGGCGTCGCCACCCCGGCGAGCCTTCGTCGGCAGGCCCCGGCCCGGTCGCCGGCTCGGAGCGGGTCGCCGGCTGTGGCCCGGCGTCGGCGGGGACGCTGGTCGCGGCGCCGGCGGCAGGCGCGGCGGTGGTGGCGGTGGTGGGGTCGTCGGGGGTGGCCTGTTGCTCGGGGACCCCGGTGTAGGCCTCGGCGCCGGGGATGCCCCGTCCCGGAGTGGGCTCGAAGGGGACCCAGCCGTAGCCAGCCAGGTACACCTCGGGCCAGGCGTGGGCGTTCAGTCCCCGGACCCGGTAGGCGCCGCCCTCCTCGACCTCGCCGGGGGTGAAGCCCACCGCCACCCGTGCCGGGAGGCCCACGGCCCGGGCCATGGCTGCGTAGGTACCGGCGAATTGCTCGCAGTAGCCCCGCCGGGTGTCGAACAGGAAGCGCTCGAGGTCGCTGCCGCTGTGGCCGGGCTGGACCTCGAGGTCGTAGGTGAACCCGCCGTCTCGGAAGTGGTCCTGGAGGGCCCTGGCCCTCTCGTAGGCGGTGGAGGTGCCGGTGACGAGGCGCTCCGCCTCCCGTCGGACGGGAAGGCTGAAGTCGGGGGGGAGCGCGGTGTAGGTGCCGACGATGTCGGCGGCCACCCCGTCGGGGGGGGCGGTCCCCAGGTCCCCGGCGGTGAGGGAGGGCAGGTCCGAGCGCACCGTGTAGCGGAGGCCCTGGGCGGTCGTCTCGTCGGTCAGCAGGCTCGCCGACGCCGGGTCGTAGCGGGCGTCGGTGCCGTCGATGGCCACCGGTCGGTAGGCGGCGGGGAGCCAGAACGAGGAGAGCTGGCCGATCTCGAAGTCCTGGACACCGCGCTCGGTCGTGGTCAGTGGGGCCGGTGCCGCCTCGGGGAGGCCGCCCTCGGCGGGGCGGTACCGCCCCTTCGAGGACCAGACGCGACCGTCGAAGATCTCGAGGGAGGTCAGCCGCCAGTAGCTCCGGACGTCGCTGCGGACGGTGAAGACCTCCACCGCCGACCGGTCGACCAGCTGGCTGCGGATGTCGACCAGGGGGCTCACGGTGACCCGCGATCCCGGCCCCTCCCGTTCGCCGGCCCGCCAGGGGACGACTGCCTGGGCCTCGATGCCGGGCAGGAGGGGGCCGACCACCACCGCTGCGACCACCGCCCCGGCGCCGATGGCGGCGCCGGTCACGGCCAGCCGGCGCCGTCCCCGGGGGGCCCGGTCACCCCGGCGCCAGGCGGGGGCGGCGGCGTGGCCGGCCAGGCGCTGTGCCAGCCAGTAGGCGACGAGGGCGACGAGGAAGGCGGCGGTGGTGAGGATGCGGTGGCGCGGGGCGCCGAGCGCCGACCCCACGACGAAGAGGGTGGCGGCGGGGACGGCGGCCTCCACGGGCCCCCTGGCGCGGAAGGCGGCGGTGTCGGCGAGGAAGGCCACCATCCACACCCCGAGGGCGAACGCCAGCAGGAGCCCGGGCCGGGCGGGGACGGGGGCGACCAGGTCGTCGAGGGCGGTCCATGCCGACGACAGCCCTCGGACCGACTCAGCGATGGTCCCCGGGGTGGGCAGGCCAACCACCGTCGTGTGGGGGAGGATCAGCCAGGAGCCGAGCAGGGTCAGCCCCAGCGTGGCCGCCACCAGCGTGGGCATCGCCGAGAGCCGGAGACGGCGGCAGGTGCCGGCGGTGACGTGGGCGGCCACGGTGACGAGGAGGAGCGGGAGCAGGGAGGAACCGTCGGTGAACAGGCGGGCCAGGCCCAGGACGCTGGCGGCGGTGAGCAGGGTCAGCGTGACCTCGACGGCCACCTCGAGAGGGCGGGTGGGGTGGCGGGGGCCGGCGATCACCGCAGGGCGCCGGCCATGACCTTGTTCCAGGTCGGGGCGAAGGGGTTGGCGTCGTCGATCACGATCACGTCCGCCCTACGGCGGGCCGGCGGGCCGGCTCCGGGCATGAAGACCACCAGCGTGAGGTTGCCGTAGCACCCCCGCAGGGCGGAGAGCTCCTCCACGGGGGCCCCGTCCCCCCCGCCCAGCAACGCCACCAGCGCCCCTCCGCTCCCGGGACGCGCCAGGTTGGCCAGCACCGCCGCCAGCAGGGTCGTCTCCTCCAGCGACGCCGGGAGCGATCGGCGGAGGGTGGGCTCGGCCGCCAGGACGGCGGAACGGCGGCCCGGGTCGTCGAGGCCCACCAGGGCCAGGCGGTCCATGAGCGCCGTGATGTGGTCGAAGTCGGCGGCGAAGCCGGTGTCATCGCCCGAGGCGGTGGCCAGTCGCACCAGGAAGCGGTGGCGGGCGCTGGCGGTGACGATGCTGGCCGCCGCCGAGACCGCCTGTTCGAACGTCGAAGGGGAGTGGGCGCCGGCGCGGGTGTCGAGGAGGACGGTCACCCGGCCCTGCCAGGGGAGCTCGTCGTTGCGGATCACCAGGTCGTCCCGCCGGGCCGAGGACCGCCAGTGGACCCGGCGCAGGTCGTCTCCGGGGACGTACGGCCGCAGCGAGTGGAAGTCCTCGCCGAGGGTCGCCATGGGCGTCGGGTGGTCGGTGCCCGCCAGGGGCTGGTCGCCATGGGTGTGGGGCGGGGGGACGACGTCGTCCACCGCCGGCCACACCGTGACCTCGATGCGGGGCGCGGCCGGGTTCGAGGCCGCGGCCAGGCCGAAGGGGTCCGACACCTGGGCCTCGAGCGGCCCCAGGCCGAGGATGCCTCGGCGGGGGGCGGGGAACTGGTACCAGGGGGCGGCGTGCCCGCCGGGCGGGAGGGGCTCCAGGCCGAGGGTCACGTCGCGGCCGCCGATGACGTCGCACAGCAGGATCATCGGGGTGCGCCGGTTGCCGCGGTTGGTGAGCTCCAGAGTGACCCGGCACGTGGTGCCGGCGTGGAGCCGGGACGGGTGCAGCCGCCGGGCCACCGCCACGCGGTGACGGGCCAGCCACACCGCGACCGTGGCGGCGATCACCAGGGCCGCCCCGCCTGCGCCCACCAGGTACAGCTCGAAGATGCCGAACAGCCGCCCGGCCCCGATCACGGCGGCCGAGGCCATGGCTGCGGTCCACCCTGCTCGGGTGGGCATGGTCAGCTCGTGACCCGTCCGCCCGGGACCGGTATCCGCCGGAGCAGGTCCTCGACCACCTCGGCGGTCTCGACGCCGTGCAGCGAGGCCTCCGGGGCTCGGGTAAGCCGGTGGGCCAGCACGGGGACGGCCAGGGCCTTGACGTCGTCGGGCAGTACGAACGCCCGCCCCCGGGCGGCGGCCCGGGCGCGGGCCGCGGTCTGCAGGGCCAGCGTGGCCCGGGGCGACATGCCGAGGGCGAGAGCGGGATGGCGGCGGCTGGTGTCGGCCAGCTCGACCAGGTAGCCCCGCAGGTTGGGGGCGACGAAGACCGACCGGGCCGCCTCGGCCAGGGCACGGAGGTCCCCGGCGCCGGCGACCGGTCGGAGCTCGGCCAGGGCGTTCTCACCGCCGGAGGCGTCGAGGATGTCGAGCTCGGCCCCTCGGGAGGGGTAGCCGAGCGACGCCCGCAGCAGGAACCGGTCGAGCTGGCTCTCGGGGAGCCGGTAGGTCCCCTCGTGCTCGACGGGGTTCTGGGTGGCGATGACCATGAACGGCGGCTTGAGCGCGTAGGTCTCGCCGTCGACGGTGACCTGGCGCTCCCCCATGGCCTCGAGGAGGGCGGACTGGGTCTTGGGCGACGCCCGGTTGATCTCGTCACCGAGGAGCAGGTTGGTGAACACGGGCCCGGGGCGGAAGTCGAACTCTCCGGTGGAGCGGTTCCAGATGGTGACCCCCACGATGTCGGCCGGCAGCAGGTCGGGGGTGAACTGGATCCGCCCCCACCGGCAGTTGAGCGAGGCGGCCAGGGCCTTGGCGAGGATCGTCTTGCCCACTCCGGGCACGTCCTCTATGAGCAGGTGGCCACCCGCGACCATGCAGATGAGGGTCAGCTCGATGGCCTCCGGCTTCCCCCGCAGGACCCGTCCGACGTTGTCGGTGATGGCGCCGAACAGGTCGGTGAAGGACTTGGGTGCCACCCGGGCCGTGGTCATCGCCTGGCTCCTTGCCCCGTCGAGGTCATTCTCCCTCCCTGGTGTGGTGGTGGTCAGGTTCGGCTCCGCTGCCGAGGAGGAACAGCGCCGGCCCCGGGCGCTGTCCGCAGACTAGCGGGGCGGTGGGTCCCGGGGGCCGACCGGGGGCGGCATGGTGGGTGGAGGCGGCATGGTGGGTAGGGGCGGCATGGTGGAATCGGGTACAGCCTGTCGAGCGAGGAGCACGGGGGGCGCGACCTCGCGCGCTTCGCGGCCATGGCCGAGGAGGCCGGGTTCACGACCGCATGGTTGTCCGACCACTACCACCCGTGGGTCTCGGCGCAGGGGCAGAGCCCGTTCGTGTGGTGTGTGCTGGGCGGCATCGCCGAGGCGACCGACCGGATGCGTGTCGGCACCGGCGTGACCTGCCCGACCATCCGCCTCCACCCCGCGATCGTCGCCCAGGCGGCCGCGACCGCCGCCGAGATGCTCCCGGGGCGGTTCTTCCTCGGCGTCGGCAGCGGCGAGAACCTGAACGAGCACGTGCTGGGCGACTCGTGGCCGGAGCCGGGCACGCGCCTGGAGATGCTCGACGAGGCCGTGTGGATCATCCGGGCGCTGTGGATGGGCGAGAGCGTCACGCACCGGGGCCGTCACTACCGGGTGGAGGATGCGCAGCTGTACACCCGCCCCGTGCGACCGCCGCCGGTGATGGTGTCGGGCTTCGGGCCCAAGGCGGTGGCGCTGGCCGCCCGTGTCGGCGACGGGTATGTGGGCACGTCGCCCGATGCCGAGCTCGTCGGTTCCTTCCGGCGCCAGGGGGGGCGACGGCAAGCCCTGCCTGGGCGGGCTGAAGGCGTGCTGGGGGCCCGACGAGCACGAGGCCGCCGAGCTGGCCCACCGGCTGTGGCCGAACACGGGCCTGCCCGGCCAGCTCTCCCAGGAGCTGCGCACGGTCGCGCAGTTCGAGCAGGCCGTCCAGCTGGTGACCCTGGAGCACGTCCCCGGACCGATCCCCTGCGGCCCCGAACCCGAGCGGCACGCCGCCTCGCTGCGCACTTACATCGACGCTGGCTACGACGAGCTGTACGTCCACCAGATCGGCCCCGACCAGGAGGGCTTCCTCCGCTTCTACCGGGACGAGGTCCTCCCCCTGGTGCGGTGACCGGCCGGGGCACCGGGCCGGCGGGCAGGCGTCGGGGTACGGTGCGTGCCGGTGGCCACTGCCCTGGCGGTCGACATCGGGGGGACCAAGCTGGCGGCGGGCGTGGTCGACGAGGCGGGCGGGCTGGTCGATCGGGCCCAGGCGCCGACGCCCGGGGGCGACGCCGAGGCCCTGCTGGCCGTGCTCCTGGCGCTGGTGGAGGAGGTCCGCCGTGGGGACGAGGTGGTCTGCGGCGTGGGCGCCGGGGGGCCCATGACCGGCGGTGGCGAGGAGGTGTCACCGCTCAACATCCCGGTCTGGCGCCGGTTCCCGCTGCGGCGACGGCTGGCCCGGGCGACGGGCCTGCCGACCTTCGTCGACAACGACGCAAAGGCGCTGGCCCTGGCCGAGGGGTGGACGGGGGTGGCGGCGGGCGGGTCCGACTTCATCGCCATGGTCGTGTCCACCGGCGTCGGCGGCGGGGTGGTCAGCGGGGGGCGGCTCCTCGACGGGGCGACTGGCAACGCCGGGCACATCGGTCACGTCATCGTCCGGCCTGAGGGCAACCGCTGCGGCTGCGGCGCCCGCGGGTGCCTGGAGGCGGAGGCGTCGGGGACCGGCATCCGGCGCTCCACCGGGGCACCTGCCGAGGACGCCGGGCCCGAGGTGGTGCGCCACGCGGGAACCATGGTCGGCCGGGCGGTGGCGACGGTGGCGAACCTGTGCGACCTCCGACTGGCCGTGGTGGCAGGATCGGTGGCGTTGGGATTCGGCGCCCCCTTCTTCACCGCTGCCCAGGCCGAGCTGGATGTGCGTGCCCGGCTGGACTTCTCCCGCGGCGCCCGCATCGTGCCCGCCGGCCTCGGGGACGAGGGCCCGCTGATCGGCGCCGGGGCGGTGGGCTGGCGGGGCCTGGGGCGTGACCCCCTGGTCCACGCCCCCAACCGGTAGCCCACGTGGCCCGGCGGCGTGGACGGCGCGATGGGCGGTGGTGGCGGGCGGCGGGGGCGGTGCTGGCGCGCCCGACCCTTTGGGCCACGGCTGCCCGGCAGGTGGTCCTCCTGGCCCCGACCGGCTGGTGGCGGCGCTGGCCACCGCTCCCCCTCCCCGACCCCGGCTACCTGGGGTTCCGCATGGAGACGGCCTACGGGGACCCCGGGCGCGGCCCCGATCCCGCCGATGCGGTGTCGTACCTGTGGTGGTGCCGGACCTGGCGCCGAGCCGGACGAGGAGCCGGCCGAGGAGCCGGCCGAGGAGATCGTGTCCCGGTGGCGCCGGGCCGGCCGCGCTAGCGTTTCCCCATGCCGAGGGCGCTCGTGCTCAACGTCACCTACGAGCCGTTGTGCATCGTGTCGGCCCGCCGGGCGGTGGTCCTGGTCCTGAGCGAGAAGGCCGAGGTGGTCCACGGCACGGGCGCCCACATGCGCTCGGCGTGCCTGGCCGTGGCCATTCCCTCGGTGATCCGTCTGCGGTACTTCGTGCGGGTCCCGTTCCGGCGCCGGGCGTCCCTCAACCGCCGGGCGGTCTTCGCGCGAGACGGGTCGCGGTGCCAGTACTGCAGCGGCCGGGCCGACAGCCTCGACCACGTCGTGCCCCGGAGCCGGGGCGGCGAGCACGTGTGGGAGAACGTGGTGGCGGCCTGTAGATCGTGCAACGCCCGAAAGCGGGACCGCCTGGTCTCGGAGACCTCCATGGCGCTGCGGCGCCGGCCCACTGCCCCCGCCGAGCTGACCTGGATCACCCTGGCGGTCGGCATCGTCCCCGTGCAGTGGGAGCCGTACCTGCAGACCGCGCTGTCGGCCTGAGCATGTCGCCCCGGGCCTCGCTGCCCGAGGTCGTTCCGGTCCACATCGACGTCCTGCGGGTGCGGCTGGCCTTCCGTCGCCCTGTGGTGGCCGCCCACGGCACCGAGACGCATCGGGAGGTGGTGCTGGTGCGGGCGGCCGCGCCCGACGGCTCCGAGGGGTGGGGCGAGTGTGGTGCTCTGGCCGCGCCGACCTACACCGGCGAGTGGACTGACGGCGCCGAGTCGGTGCTGCGCCGCTTCCTGGTCCCCGCCGCCATCGCCGGTGAGGCCTCCGCCGTCACCGGGCACCCCATGGCCACCGCCGCCGTGGAGGCGGCGGTGGTGGAGCTGCGGCTGGCCGCGGCCGGGCTGTCGCTCTCCGACTGGATCGGGGCGGTACGAGACCGGGTCCCCTGTGGGGTCGCTGTCGGCATCGCCGGGTCGGTCGACCTCCTCCTGGAGGAGGTGGCCGCGGTGGCTGCCGACGGGTACCGGCGAGTCAAGCTCAAGGTGCGACCAGGCTGGGACGTCGAGCCGGTGGTGGCGGTGCGCTCGGCGTGGCCGGACCTTCCCCTCAGCGTGGATGCCAACGGCTCCTACACCGTCGACGACCTCGGCGGGGCCCTCGCCACCCTGGACGGCCTGGGCCTGGTGGAGATCGAGCAGCCCCTGCCGGCCCGGGACCTGCTGGGCCTGGCCGAGGCGGCAGCCCGCCTGGACACCCCGGTCTGCCTCGACGAGTCGGTGGGCTCGGTGGAGGACCTCGAGGTGGCCCTAGCGCTGGGAGCGCTCGACCACCTCAACCTCAAGCCGGGGCGGGTGGGCGGTGTGGTCGAGGCCCTTCGCATCCACGACCTGGCCTGGTCCCGGGGCGTGCCGATGTGGGTTGGGGGGATGATGGAGACCGGGGTGGGCAAGGCGGTGAGCGTGGCCCTGGCCGCCCTCCCCGGGGCGACCCTCCCCGGCGACCTCCCGGCCAGCACCCGGTGGTTCGTCGAGGACCTCACCGAGCCGTGGGTGGTGGCGCCGGACGGGACCATGGCGGTGCGCCCCGCCGGTCCGGTGCGGCCACCCGGTCCCTGAGCGGTCGGTCGGGAGGCCGGGTGGGACAGGGGTGGCGCCTGGCTTGGCGGCATGGTGCCCCGGCGGACCTGCACGCCCTGGCCGTGCCCGAGGCGCCGGCGCGGGCCGTCTCGGTGCTCACGGTCGACCGACCGGCCCTGGTCATCGGGAGCACCCAGCCCGAGGGGCTGGTGGACCGCGCCGCGGCCGAGGCCGCGGGCGTGGAGGTGGTCCGGCGCCGCAGCGGCGGGGGCGCGGTCCTGCTGGTCCCGGGCGAGGTGCTCTGGGTGGACGTGGTCATCCCCCGGGTCGACCGGCTGTGGGACGACGACGTGGTCCGGGCCTCCCGGTGGCTGGGCCGGGCGTGGGCGGGAGCGGTGGGGGAGCTCGGGATCCGGGCCGAGGTGGGCACCGAGGCCCCGACCACTTCGCCCTGGGCCCGCCGGGTGTGCTTCGCCGGAGTGAGCCCCGGGGAGGTCACCGTGGACGGACGGAAGCTGGTCGGCGTGGCCCAGCGCCGCTCTCGCCGGGGCGCCCGCTTCCAGTGCGCCGTGTTGCGCCGGTGGGACCCGGCGCCGCTGCTGGACCTGCTGGCGCTCGGTGACGAGGAGCGGGCCGAGGCGGGCGCCGGGCTGGCCGGGGTCGCCACCGGGCTGGACCGCCCCTGGCCGCTCGTCGTCGACGCCCTCGTCGACCACCTGCCCGCCTGATCCGGGCGTGGCGGTGTTGACAGGTGGGGGGTGGTGGCTTAGGGTGGCGCTAAGTGGCGCGAAAGGGTAGATCCAGGAGCACCACGGGGAGCGATGTGGTGACCAGGAGGACGAGGGAGCGGCGGTGCCGGTCTTCTACGGGGAGTTCGAGCACGCCCTGGACGTCAAGGGTCGGCTCATCCTCCCGGTCAAGCTCCGGGACCACTTCGCCGCCGGCGGGTTCCTCACCAAGGTGCTCGACGGGTGCCTGGCCCTCTACACCGACGAGGAGTTCACCAAGGTGCTGAACACCATGCAGGAGCGGGCCCGGCGAGGCCAGATGGAGCGCAACGTGGTGCGGTCGTTCGCGGCCGGCTCGACCGACGTGAGCCCCGACCGCCAGGGCCGGATCGCCATCCCCGCCAACCTGCGCGCCTTCGCCGGGCTGGAGCGTGAGGTGACGGTCACCGGCCAGATCAACCGCGTCGAGATCTGGGACGCCGCTCGCTGGGCCGAGGTCAACCGCAGGGGCGAGGAGATGCTGGCTGGCGCCCAGCCCGGCCTCGACGACCTGGGGATCTGAGGAGGTCGAGGAGAGATCATGGTCGGCAGATGCAACCAACCGCGCCACGTCCCACCCGGTCGGCTCGTCCCGCCCACCGGCAGCCTCCCGAACCATGAGACCGGCAGCCACCCCTCCGCCGGCTTCGGGTCTCGGTCGGGAGGCTGCCCGTGGGCGGGGGCGGGCTGGCGCCCACGGGGCGAGGGTGGCACCGGGAGGGTCACCGTGAGACCTGCCGTCCCCTTCCCCCACCAGCCCGCCATGGTCTCGGAGGTGGTGGAGCTGTTCGCCACCGTCCCGGACGGCACCGTGGTGGACGCGACCGTGGGCGGCGGCGGCCACGCCGAGGCGCTGCTCGGCGCCCACCCGGGCCTGGCCGTGCTCGGGCTCGACCAGGACCCCGAGGCGGTGGCCGCCGCCGCCGCCCGCCTGGACCCCTACGGGAGCCGGGCCCAGGTGGAGCACGCTCGCTTCGACCGGCTGGCCGCGGTCGCGGCTGGGCACGCCGACCCGGTGGTCGGCGTGCTGTTCGATCTCGGTGTCAGCTCACCCCAGCTCGACCGACCCGAGCGCGGCTTCAGCTACCGCGCCGACGGTCCGCTCGACATGCGGATGGACCCCGGGGCCGCCCGCTCCGCCCACGAGATCGTGAACGGAGCCACGGAGGCGGAGCTGGCTCGCGTCCTGCGGACCTTCGGGGAGGAGCGGTTCGCGGCGAGGATCGCCCGGGCCATCGTCACCGCTCGGCCCATCGGCTCCACCGGGCGGCTGGCCGAGGTGGTCGCCGGCGCCGTCCCGGCGCCGGCCCGGCGCCACGGCGGCCATCCTGCCCGGCGGTCGTTCCAGGCGATCCGGATCGCGGTGAACGAGGAGCTCGCCGTCCTCGTGCCCGCGCTCGACCAGGCTCTCGACCTGCTGGCGCCGGCGGGTCGGTGCGTCGTGATCGCCTACCACTCGGGGGAGGACCGCATCGTCAAGCAGCGCTTCCGGCAGGCGGCGACGGGGGGCTGCATCTGCCCCCGGGGCCTGCCCTGCGTGTGTGGCGCCACACCGGCGGTCCGGCTCCTCACCCGCAGGCCACAGCGACCGACCGAGGCCGAGGTGGCGGGCAACCGGCGGGCCGGGAGCGCCCGGCTCCGGGCCGTCGAGCGGCTCGCCGACGGCTCTCCGGGTCGGCCATGATCGCTGCGCCCGCACCCGTCCGCCGGCCCCCGGTGGGACCGCGGCCCCCGGGCCCCACGCCCGGGCGGGCCGCCCCCGTCCGCCGGCCCCCGGTGGGATCGCGGCGCCCGGAGCTGCGCTTGATCGGCCGCGACGAGGCCTCAGGCCGCAGGCGCCGTCCCTGGGCCCGCCTGGCCGTCGTGGTGGCGGTGGTCGTCGCCGTGTCCCTCGTGAAGCTGATGCTCATGCAGCTGGTCCTGGTTCCCGGTCAGGTGCGTCTCGACGCCCTCAAGGTGGGGGTCGCCGAGCAGGAGGACCGCTACCGGTCGCTGCGCCTGGAGCTGGCCCAGCTCGTGGCGCCGGACCGGGTGGTGGTCGAGGCAGAGCGGCTCGGGCTGGTCCGGGCCGACCGAGCCCGCTACGTCCCCGAGCCCGGGACGCCCGACGAGCCCGAGAGGGCGAGCGGAGGAGGGACGCCCACCGGGGAACCGCCGGGGACCGGGGGCGACCGACCGGCCGTCGACGGCTCGGAGCCGCCCGCCCGGGGCAGGCCGTGGGCCAGCGTCAAGCCGTTCCTCGGTCCGTGACGGGGCCCCCGAAGGGTGGCCGCCAACGGGCCCTGGGCCCCGGCGCGCCGGCCCAGCTCCGCTCCCGTCACCGTCAGCGTCACCGCAGCGGGGCCCCGCCGTCGAGGGCGGTGCGGCCGGCGGGGTCGGCCCGGGGCGGGGCGGCAGGGTCCCCGGGGCACCGGTCCCGAACCGGGCGGGCGGGGCCCGGGCCGGTCCCCCCGCCTGTCCCGTCCCGGGGCCGGGCCCGTCCTGCCGAGCCCCGGCGCCGGTGCATCGGGCTGGCGGTGGTGCTGTGCCTGGCGTTCGGGGCCGTCGTCGTACGCCTGGTGGAGCTGCAGGTGGTCGACGGGGACGACTATGCCGCCAGGGGCGTGGCCCAGCGCGTCCGAACGGTGACCCTGCCCGCCGAGCGGGGGTCCATCTTCGATCGGGAGGGGACGGAGCTGGCCATGTCCGCCCCCCGGACGACGGTCTGGGCCGACCCGAGGCTGGTCGCCGACCCCGCCGCGTCGGCGGCGGCGCTGGCACCGGTGCTGGGGATGGACGAGGGGGCCCTGGCACAGCAGCTGGACCGTGACGGTGCCTTCGTCTACCTGGCCCGCCAGGTGGACGAGGCGGTGGCCGGGGGCGTGGAGGACCTCGACCTCGAGGGCGTCGAGCTCCTGGAGGAGCCGCGACGGTTCACGCCTGCCGGCGACCTGGCGGCGTCGGTCATCGGAGCGGTGGACATCGACAACAACGGCGTGTCGGGCCTGGAGCTGCGCTACGACGACCGCCTGGCGGGGGCGCCCGGGGAGCTGCTCCTCGAGCGGGGCCCCGATGGCAGCGCCATCCCCACCGGGGAGCACCGGCTGCGCCCGCCCGAGCGCGGCGAGGACGTGGTCCTCACCATCGACCGGGCCCTCCAGTACGAGGCCGAACGAGCCCTCGCCGAGCAGATCACGGCGTCGGGGGCGCGCGGCGGGATGGCCGTGGTCATGGATCCCCGCACCGGCGAGATCCTGGCCATGGCCAACCTCCGAGCCGCCGGGCCGGACGGGTCGCCGGTGCCGTCCCGGGACAACATGGCGGTGACCGCGGTGTTCGAGCCGGGCTCGGTGAACAAGGTGATCACCCTGGCGGCGGTGCTGGAGGAGGGCCTGCTCACGCCCACCGAGACCCTGACCGTGCCGGACCGGATCGACGTGTCGGTCCACCGCTACGCCGACGCCGAGCGCCACCCACCCCAGCAGTGGTCCGTCACCGACATAGCCACCTACTCCTCGAACGTGGGCACGATCCTCCTGGCCCAGCGGCTGGGCAGGGAGCGGGTCGACGACTACCTCCGGCGGTTCGGGTTCGGGCAGCCCACGGGCGTGGACTTCCCCGGCGAGTCGGCGGGCCTGCTGCTCGACCCGGAGGAGTGGGACGGCACCTCGATCGGATCGATCCCCATCGGGCAGGGGATGGCCGTCACCGCCCTGCAGATGCTCGACGCCTACAACGTCGTGGCCAACGGGGGCGTGCTCATCGAGCCCACCCTGGTACGGGGGACCGTCGACGAGGAGGGCCGTCTCCGCCCTGCGCCCGAGCCCAGGAGGAGGCGGGTGCTGTCGGAGGGCACCGCCGCCCAGATGCGGAGGATCCTGGCCAACGTGGTGGCCGAGGGCACCGGTGCCGGCGCCACGATCGAGGGCTACCAGGTGGCGGGCAAGACCGGGACCGCCCGCAAGCCCTCCTCCACCGAGCGTGGCTACCAGCCCGGCGCCTACGTCGCCTCCTTCGCCGGCTTCGCGCCGGCCGAGAGGCCCGACCTCTCGGCCATCGTGGTGCTGGACGAGCCGACCCCCTACTACGGTGGCGTGGTGTCGGCGCCGGTCTTCGCACGGGTGGTGCGGTCGGGGCTGTGGCGCTCCCAGGTCCCTCCGAGCCAGCCGCGGACCCCGGACGAGCCGCCGTCCCCCCCGCGCCCGCCCCAGACCCCGGCGCCGCCAGACTGAGGGCGGTGGCTCTCGGTGGCCATTCCCGGCGAGGATCTGCTGGTGCGACTCGACATGCTGGTGGCAGGGCTGGAGGTCCTCGCCGTGCACGGCGACGCCGCCTCCGTGGAGGTCACGTCGGTGACCCAGGACTCGCGCCAGGTCCGCCCCGGCGCCATGTTCTGCTGCCTGCCCGGTCGCGTGACCGATGGGCACCGTCACGCCGCCGCCGCCGTCGACCGTGGCGCCGTGGCGCTGCTGTGCGAGCGCCGCCTGGAGCTGGACGTGGCCCAGGTCGAGGTGGCCGACGCCCGGCTGCAGGCAGGGCGGGCGGCGGCGGCCCTGCACGGCCACCCCTCCCGGTGCCTCGACGTGGTGGGCATCACCGGCACCAACGGGAAGACCACGACGGCGGCGCTGCTGGCGGCGGCGTTGGGGGCCGCCGGCCGGCCGACCGCCGTGGTCGGGACCCTCACCGGCGCCCGCACCACGCCCGAGGGGGCCGAGCTGCAGGAGCACCTGGCCACGCTCCGTGACGCCGGGGTGGTGGCGGTGGCCATGGAGGTCTCCTCCCACGCCCTGTCCCTGTCGCGGGTCGAGGGGACGTGGTTCTCGGTGGCCGTCTTCACCAACCTGGGACGGGACCACCTCGACTTCCACCTCTCCCGCGAGGAGTACTTCGCCGCCAAGGCCAGGCTGTTCGAGCCGGGACGGGCCGGGGTGGGGGTCGTCAACGCCGACGACCCCTACGGCCGCAGCCTGCTGGAGACCGTGACCATCCCGGTTCGGCCGTACTCGCTGGGGGAGGTCAGCGACCTCGACGTGGGCCTGTCGGCGAGCACGGGTCTCTGGCGGGGGCAGCGCCTCCGGGTCCCCCTGGGCGGCAGGTGCAACGTGGCCAACGCCGTGGCCGCCGCCACCGCCGCCACCGAGCTGGGCGTCGACGCCGCGACCGCGGCGGAGGGCATCGCCACCGCCCGCCCGGTCCCGGGCCGCTTCGAGATCGTGGACGTGGGCCAGCCCTTCCCGGTGGTCGTCGACTTCGCCCACACCCCAGAAGCCCTCCAGCGGCTGCTGAGCTCGGTGCGGGAGGCCATCGGGACGGGCCGGGTCATCGTCGTCTTCGGCTGCGGAGGTGACCGGGACCGGTCGAAGCGGCCGGCGATGGGAGGGGTGGCCGCCGACCTGGCGGATGCGGTCGTCCTGACCTCCGACAACCCGAGGGGCGAGGACCCCCTGGTCGTCATCGAGGAGATCCGTGCCGGCACCGCGGGGCGGCCGTCGGTGCAGGTGGAGCCGGATCGCCGGGTGGCGATCCGGCGTGCGTTGGCAGCGGCGGGGCCGGGGGACGCGGTGGTGGTGGCGGGCAAGGGCCATGAGACGACCCAGACCGTCGGCGAGCGGGTCGAGCCTTTCGACGACCGGGTGGTCGTGGAGGAGGAGCTGGTGGCGCTGGGCATCGGCGATCGGCACCCCTCGACGTGATCGCCCTGTTGATCGCCGGCGCGGTGTCGTTCTCGGTGGCCCTGCTGGGGAGCCCCCTGCTGATGGCCTGGCTCCGCCGCCACGGGATCGCCCAGCCCATACGGGAGGACGGGCCGTCGGGCCACGTGACCAAGGCCGGGACGCCGACCATGGGCGGGATCGTCGTCGTGGCCGGCGCCGTGCTCGCCTACGGGGTGGCCCACGTCCGCAGCGGCACCATCTTCACGAGGGGCGGGCTGGTGGTCGTGTTCGCGATCGGCGGCGCCGGGCTGGTCGGCCTGCTCGACGACTGGATCAAGGTGACCCGGGCGCGGAGCGTGGGCCTGACCAAGCGGGCCAAGCTGGCCGGGCTCCTGGTGGTCGCCACCGTGTTCGCCGTCCTCGCCCTGGAGTGGGCCGACGTGCAAACCGAGCTCTCCTTCACCAGGCTCGACACCGTCGGGCTCGACATGGGGCCGACGCTGTGGGTGGTGTGGGCGGTGGTCCTCATCCTGGCCACCGCCAACGCCGTCAACCTGACCGACGGCCTGGACGGCCTGGCGGCGGGATCTGCGCTGTTCTCCTTCGCCGCCTATGTGGTCATCGCCTTCTGGGCCTTCCGCCACGACGGCCTCTACCAGATCCCCCAGGCCCTGGACCTGGCCGTGGTGGCGGCGTCGATGGTGGGAGCCTGCGCCGGCTTCCTGTGGTGGAACGCGGCACCGGCCCAGATCTTCATGGGGGACACCGGCTCGCTGGCCATCGGTGCCGGGCTGGCCGCGCTGGCCCTGGTCACCAACACCCACCTGCTCCTCCCGATCCTGGGCGGGATCTTCGTGGTCGAGACCCTCTCGGTGATCGTCCAGGTGGTCGCCTTCCGCCTCTTCCACACCCGGGTCCTGCGCATGGCGCCCATCCACCACCACCACGAGCTGGGTGGGTGGCCCGAGACCACGGTCATCGTCCGGTACTGGATCCTGGCCGGCCTGCTCACGGCGGTCGCCCTGGGGGTCTTCTACGCCGACTACCTCTCGATACCCGGCTCCATCTGATGGGCGTGCTCGGTTCGACGGGCGGCCCTGCGGGCCGGGCGCTGGTGGTCGGCCTCGGCGTCGCCGGTGAGGCGGTGGCCCGCCACCTGGCCGACCGCGGCTGGTCGGTCACCGTGAGCGAGGACCGGCCCACCCACGACACCCGGGCGAGGGCGGCGGCGCTCGGGGGCCGGGGCGTGGTGACGGTGGACGCCCCCGGCCCCGAGCGGCTGGCCTCGCTGGTGGAGGAGGCCACGCTGGTGGTCCCCAGCCCCGGCGTGCCGGCGACCCACCCCGGCGTCTCCCGGGCGCTCGCCGCCGGGAGGAGGGTGTGGAGCGAGCTCGAGCTGGCGGCCAGGTGGTCGTCGGTGCCGGTGGTGGCGGTCACCGGCACCAACGGCAAGACCACCGTGACCACCCTGATCCGGGACATGCTGGCGGCGAGCGGTCTGCGTACGGTCGCCGCCAGCAACAACGAGCTCCCCCTGGTGGATGCCGGGGAGGACCACGACGTCATCGTCGTCGAGGCGTCGTCATTCCGCCTGCGCTTCACCGAGACCTTCCAGCCGGTCGTGGGCGTGTGGATCAACCTGGCACCGGACCACCTGGACTGGCACGGGACGATGGAGGCCTACGCCGCCGCCAAGGCCCGCATCTGGGCGGCCCAGGGCCCCGAGCAGGTGGCGGTGGCGAACGCCGAGGACCCCGTGGTCATGGCCTGGGCCAGCTCGGCGCCGGCGCGGGTGGTCACCTTCGGTCACGATCATGGCGACTGGAGGGTGCGGGACGGGCGGCTCCGGGGACCGGACGGCGACCTGGCGGAGACCTCGGCGCTGTGGCGCTCGCTGCCCCATGATCGCACCAACGCCCTGGCCGCGGCCGCCGCCGCGTCGATCGCAGGAGCATCCTTGTCGGGCGTGGTCGGGACCCTGCGGTCGTTCCGAGGCCTGCCCCACCGCGTCAGCCTGGTCGCCGAGGTGGACGGGGTGCGGTACTACGACGACTCCAAGGCGACCGATCCCCACGCCACCGCCGCCGCGGTGGCCGGCTTCCCCTCGGTGGTGCTGATCGCGGGGGGCCGGAACAAGGGCCTGGACCTCTCGGCCCTGGCCGCCGACACCAGCCGCATCCGAACGGTGGTCGCCATCGGCGAGGCTGCTCCCGAGGTCGAGAGGGCGTTCGCGGGGCGGGCCCCCGTGACGTGCGCCGGGTCGATGGACGAGGCCGTGGCCCGGGCCCGGACGGCAGCCCGGCGGGGCGACGCCGTTCTGCTCTCACCGGGGTGCGCGTCCTTCGACTGGTACCGGTCCTACCGGGAGCGGGGCGCCGACTTCGCTCGGGCCGTCACCGGCTCGGGGGGGCGGTCGTGAGCGCCCGCCGTGGCCGGAGCACGCTCGTCCTGGCCAGCCCGGTGCGGGCGGGCGGGCCGGTCCGCACCCGAGGGCCGGCGTCCCGGCCCGTCGCTGAGCTGACCGGCGGCCGACGTGGCCGCCCCGGCCGCCAGGGGTGGCCCTCCGACGCCCTGCTCCTCGGCGTGGTGGTGGTGCTCCTGCTGCTCATCGGGCTGATCATGGTGCTGTCGGCGTCCTCGGTGCAGGCGGTCCGCCACTTCGGCTCGAGCTGGGCGTACTTCGCCCGCCACGCCCTGTGGGTCACGGTGGGCGCCGTGGCCATGGCCGTGACGGTGCGGGTCGACTACCGCCGGTGGCGAGCGGCAGCCCGACCGCTGCTGCTCCTCTCCCTCGCCCTCCTCGTGGCGGTCCTGGTCCCCGGCGTGGGCCGCCAGGTCAACGGGGCGCGCAGCTGGCTGGCGATCGGCCCGGTGACGGTCCAGCCGGCGGAGCTGACCAAGTTGGCGCTGGTGCTGTTCGTGGCCGACCTGCTGGCCTGGCGAGCCCACCTGATGGACCGCAGCCAGCTGACCCTGCGCCCGGTGGTCGTGGTGGTGGGCCTGACCGGCATGCTGCTGATGCTCCAGCCCGACCTCGGCACCGCCATCGTCATGGGCGCCATCGCCTTCTGGGTGCTGTTCGTGGCCGGCGTGCCGATGCTCCGCCTGGCTGGCGCCCTGGCCCTGGCATCGGCGGGCTCGGCCGCGTTCGCGCTAGCCGAGCCGTACCGGCGGGCCCGGCTGCTGGCGTTCCTCCATCCCACCAGCGATCCCCTGAACACCGGGTACAACATCATCCAGTCGCTCACCGGGGTGGCGTCGGGTGGGCTCACCGGGATCGGTCTGGGTGAGAGCCGGGCCAAGTGGGGGTTCCTCCCCAACGCCCACACCGACTTCATCTTCGCCATCCTCAGCGAGGAGCTGGGCCTGGTCGGCGCCCTGGTGGTGGTGGCGCTGCTGTGCACGCTGGGGGTCCTCGGCGTGCGGGTGGCGCTGCGGGCGCCCGACCGGTTGGGCACGCTGCTGGCCGCGGGGATCACCGCGTGGATCCTCACCCAGGCGCTGGTGAACGTCGGTGGCGTGGTGGGGGTGCTCCCCATCACCGGCCTCACCCTGCCGTTCATCTCCTTCGGGGGCTCGTCCCTCGTGGTCACGATGGCGGCCACGGGCATCCTGATCAACGTCGCCCGCCGGGCCGGCGAGCCGCGGCCGGCGCCCCTGCGCGCCGTCAGGTGACCGGGCGCCGAGGGGGGCGCCGGACCACGGGGCGCGCTCCTCACACGGCGTAGCCGGCCGTGTCGAGGTGGTGGCGGTTGGCCCGGACCCACTCCGACGTGCGGCGCAGCCCGTCGTCGAGGCTCACCGTGGGCTCCCAGCCCGCCCACTCCCGGGCCCGGCGGTTGTCGCAGACCAGTCGCTCCACCTCGCTGCCGGCGGGTCGGAGCCGCGCCGGGTCCGACACGATGCGCGCCCTGTCGCCGGTGATGGCGATGAGCTTGTGGGCCAGCTCCCCGATCGCCACCTCCCGGCCGGAGCCGACGTTGACGACCTGGCCGACGGCCCGGTCGCAGGTGGCCACGGCCAGGAACGCCGACACGGTGTCGTCGACGTAGGTGAAGTCCCGGGTGGGGGTGGTGGCCCCGATGCGGATCTCGGTGGCACCGGCGTGGAGCTGGGCCAGGATGGTGGGGATCACCGCTCGGGTCGACTGGCGGGGCCCGTAGGCGTTGAACGGGCGCACCACCGCCACCGGCAGCCCGTAGGCATGATGGAACGACAGCGCCACCATGTCGCCGCCGATCTTCGACGCCGAGTAGGGCGACTGTGGTTGGAGGGGGTGGTCCTCGCCCATGGGCACGGTCCGGGCCGTGCCGTAGGTCTCGCTGGTGGAGGTGTGCACCAGCCGGGCCACGCCCACCTGTCGGCAGGCGGTGGCCACGTTGAGGGTGCCCCCCACGTTGACCTGCACGTAGCTGGCGGGGGCCTCGTAGCTGTAGGGGATGCCGACCAGGGCGGCGAGGTGGAAGACGACCTCGCAGCCCCCGACGGCGGCGAGCACCCGTTCGGGGTCCCGCACGTCCCCGGGGAAGATCTGCACCTCCCGGTGGACCTCGGGGTCGAGCCAGCCCCGGGGGCCGAAGGGGCTGTAGTGGACCAGGGCCCGCACCGTGGCCCCCTCACCGACCAGGCGCTCCACCAGGGTGCTCCCGATGAACCCCTCGCCCCCTGTGACCAGGACCGTCCGACCCTCCCACGGCGCCCCGGCCATCACCGGACCTCCTCGCCGGTGGCGACGTAGAGCAGGGCCCGGTCCAGGTCCTCCCGGGTGGCGATGTGGATGACCGTCTCGAGGATGGGGAAGGCCACCGCCGGGCGCCCCCCGGCGATGGTCGCGTCCAGGAGCTGGGGCATCCCGAAGTAGGTGTTTCGGGGCACCAGGCCGACCAGGTCGGTGCCGAGGACGTACATGCCGGCGTTGCAGAGGTGGCGCTGGGTCGGCTTCTCGACCATGCGGGTCAGCCGTCCCCCCTCCTGGTCGAGGACGCCGTAGGGGATGTGGACCTCGTGGGTGAACGCCGCCACCGTCATGGCCGCGCCCTCCTGGAGGTGGAAGTCCACCAGCCGACCGAGGTCGAGGGTGGTGATCTGCTTGGCGTTGACGACGAGGAGGGCCCCCCCCAGGCCCGGGAGCAGGGAGAGAGGGCCGGCGGTGCCCAGCTGCTTGCGCTCCCGCAGGTAGTGGAGGCGCACGCCGTGTCGCGCGCCGTCACCGAGACGCTCCTCGAACAGCTCGGCCTTGTAGTTGACCGAGAGGTAGACGTCGCCGACCCCGGCTGCCCCCAGGCCGTCGAGGAGGCGCTCGACGACGGTGGCCCGCCCCACGGTGAGGAGGGGCTTGGGGACCTTGTCGGTCAGGGGACGGAGGCGCTGGCCCCGGCCGCCGGCGAGCACGACGGCGGTGACGGAGGGCGGGTGCCCACCGACGTCGGCCCGCGTCCGGACGCCGACCAGCCGCCGGCCCTCGACGACGGCGGCGGCCCGGAGGTGCCGGCGCTCGAGGAGGTCCCGCACGGCGGTGTCGGGAAGGGTGGCGGCCACCGTGACCGGCTGGTCGCCCATGACCTCGCCCACCGGCGTGGCGAGGTCGAGGCCCGCCAGCACCGCCCGGCGGATGTCGCCGTCGGTCACGGTGCCGAGCACGGTGCCGTCGTCGCCGGCTACGACCACCAGGCCGGCATGACCGTCTTGGACCTCGAGGAAGGTGTCGCCCACGCTGAGACCGGGCCCGACCACGGGGAGGCGCATCTTCACCCCGCCGCCAGCTCCAGGGCCCAGGCTGCCAGCTCCTCGGCGGCGCGGGGACGGGCGAGCGAGGTCAGGGCGGCGCGCATCCTGGCCAGGGTGCCCCCGTCGGTGAGGCTGCCCTCGAGGAGGGGCCCGACGATCTCGGGGGTCGCCTCGGCGTCGCGGACCATGACCGCCCCCCCGGCGGCGACCAGGTCGGACGCGTTGCGGGCCTGGTGGTCATGGGGCGCGTGGGGGTAGGGGACCAGGACAGAGGGAAGCCCCACCACGGCCAGCTCGGCGACCGTGCCGGCGCCGGCCCGGCACACGGCCACGTCGGCGGCCGCGTAGGCGTGGTCCATCCGGTCGATGTACGCGGTGGCCTCGACGACGTGGGCGGCGCCGCTGGCCGAGAGCTCCTCGGCCACCCGGTCGAGGTGTGCGCTCCCGGCCTTGAGGAGGATGCGGATGTCGGTCCGCCCCCGCCAGCGCCGGGCCAGCCCCACGGCCAGGCGGTTGAGGGTGACGGCCCCCTGGCTGCCGCCGATGACCAGGACCAGGGTGGTGGCGTCACTGACCTGCCAGGCGCGGCGGGCCGACGGACGGAGCCGCTCACGGTCGAATGCCTCGAGCTCGGGCGCCAGGGGCATGCCCACGTTGCGCACCGTGGTCGATCGCCCGAAGGCACCGGCGGCGCTGGGGAGGGCCGTGGCCACGCCGGTGCAGACGCGCGCCGCCACCAGGTTGGCGCGGCCGGGCACGGCCCCGGACTCGTGGACCAGCGACGGGACGCCGGCCAGGCGGGCGCCGGTGACAAGGGGCGCGGTGGTGTAGCCGCCCATGCCCACTGCCACCCCGGCGCGGCGGCGGCGGAGGACCCGGCGGGCCTGGACCGAGGCCCTGACCAGCGCCACGGGGAGCGTGACCCGCCCCCAGCCGGCGAAGGGGACCATGTCGAGGAGGTCGAGCTCGAAGCCGGCTCCGGGGACGACCCGCTGCTCGAGACCCCGGCGGGTCCCCACGAAGGAGACCCGGGCGCGGGGCGAGGCCCGGGACACGGCCCGAGCCAGGGCCAGGCCTGGGTAGATGTGCCCACCGGTGCCCCCGGCCGCGATCACGAGAGAGGGATCGCCGGACGCCATGACCCTGGCAGTCTGGTGGGCGGTCCCAATCGCCGCAACACGTGGCGGCCGACCCGGTAGCCTCCGCCGGACCAGGAGGGCTCCCGCCCAGGGGGGACGGCCGTGGCAGCAGTGACGCTCGACCTGGCGAGGCCCAGGCGCATCCACGTGGTGGGCGCCGGCGGCTCGGGCATGAGCGCCTTGGCGACGGTGCTGGCCGCCATGGGCCATCACGTGTCGGGCAGCGACGTGGTGGGCACGGCTCGCCTCGACCGCCTCCGCGACCACGGGATCGAGGTGTGGATCGGGCACGCCCCGGAGCGGGCCATGGGTGCCGAGGTGGTGACCGCCTCGAGCGCCGTGCCCGCCGACGATCCTGAGATCAGGGCTGCCCGTGCCGCCGGTCGGCCCGTCCTTCGCAGAGCCGAGGTCCTCGGAGCGATCTGCGCCACCCGCCGCACGATCGCCGTGGGCGGCACCCACGGGAAGACGACCACCACGGCCATGCTGGCGTGGGTGCTCGTGGAGGCGGGTCGCGAGCCCTCCTTCCTCGTCGGTGGCGAGGTGAGCGGGTTGGGCGACGGTGCGTCCTGGGGCGGGGGGGAGTGGTTCGTCGTGGAGGCGGACGAGAGCGACGGCACCTTCGTGGAGCTCGGTGCCGAGGGCGTGGTGGTGACCAGCGTCGAGCCCGACCACCTCGACTACCACGGCAGCTACCGGGCCCTGTTGGGCGCCTTCGGGAGCTTCCTGGCCTCGGCACCGGGGCCCCGGGTGGTCTGCATCGACGATGCCGGCGCCGCCGAGCTGGCGAGGGAGACGCCGTGCCGCACCTACGGGACGAGCGAGTCGGCCGAGTACCGACTGGACCGGGTACGGTCGGACCGCGACGGGGTGACCTTCACCGTCTCGCACCGCGGCGTGGAGCTGGGCTCGGCCCGGGTGTCGCTGCCAGGGCTGCACAACGCTCGCAACGCCGCCGCCGCCATCGTGTCGGCCCTGGCCCTGGGCGAGCGGTTCGACGTCGCGGTCGCAGCCCTGGGCCGGTTCGAGGGCGTGGCCCGGCGGTTCGAGCGGCGGGGTGTCGCCGGGGGCGTGACCTTCGTCGACGAGTACGCCCATCTGCCGACCGAGGTGGCGGCGTCGCTGGCGGCGGCCCGCCAGGGGGGGTGGCGGCGGGTGGTCTGCGCCTTCCAGCCGCACCGCTACACCAGGACCGCCGCCCTGTGGCGGGACTTCGGTCCGGCGTTCGCCGACGCCGACGTGGTGGCAGTCACCGAGGTCTACCCCGCCGGCCAGGATCCGCTCCCGGGGGTGACCGGGAAGCTGATCGTCGACGCTGTCCTCGACGCGCTTCCCGGTAAGCGCGTGGCCTGGCTCCCGTCACAGCACGACCTGGTGGCGTACCTGGGTGGCGAGCTCCGGGCCGGCGACCTGTGCCTGACCCTGGGCGCCGGCGACCTGACGAGCCTGCCCGACCAGCTCAAGGCGCTGGTGGAGGAGCGGCCACGGTGACCGGGTCAGGGGTGAGCGGGTCAGGGGTGAGCGGGTCGGGCGGTGTCGCGGTGGCTGCCGAGGTGCTGGGACGGCGGGCTCGACGGGAGGAGCCGCTGGGACCACGGACGACCTTCCGGGTCGGCGGCCGGGCGGCGCTGTGCGTGGAGGTGGTGGGCGAGAGCGACCTGACCGAGGCGGCGTCGGCAGTGGCGGCCAGCGGCGTGGCGGTCCTGGTGGTGGGGCGGGGCTCCAACCTGCTGGTGTCCGACCGTGGGTTCGGGGGCCTGGCAGTGGGGCTCGGTGAGGGCTTCGCCGCCATCGAGGTCGACGGGGGGCTCGTGCGTGCCGGGGGCTCGGTCGCGCTGCCGGTGCTGGCCCGGCGCACGGCGGCGTGCGGGTTGGGGGGGATGGAGTGGGCGGTCGGGGTGCCGGGGTCGATCGGAGGCGCGGTGCGCATGAACGCCGGCGGCCACGGCTCGGACATGGCGGCGACCCTGCTGCGGGCCCGGCTGGTCGACCTGCGATGGGGACGCGACGAGGTGGTGGCGGCGGAGGACCTGGAGCTCGGCTATCGGAGGTCGGCGGTGACGCCCAGCCAGGTGGTGGTCTGGGCGGAGCTGGGCCTGCCCGCCGGCGACACCGGAGCCGCCAGCCGAAAGATGGGCGAGATCGTGCGATGGCGGCGGGAGCACCAGCCGGGAGGCCAGAATGCCGGGTCGGTGTTCACCAACCCGCCCGGTGACGCGGCCGGCGGCCTGGTGGAGCGGGCCGGGTGCAAGGGCCTGCGGCGGGGCAGCGCCGCCGTGTCGACCAAGCACGCCAACTTCATCCAGGTCGATCCCGACGGGTCGGCGGACGACGTCAGGTGGGTGATGGGGGTGGTGCAGGCCCGGGTCCAGGAGGTGACCGGGGTGTGGTTGGAGCCCGAGGTGCAGCTCATCGGGTTCGATAAAGAAACCTTGTCTTGAGAGTGAGGGTTTTACCGGAAGGTCGCCGGGCGAGAAGATCGCCGCGGTTGGGCCTGGTTCGGGGGAAATGTGGGCGACCTTCTTGACGGGGCCGAGGCTGCTCGTTACAGTCTGTACTACAACGAGAGGTTTACATAACTCTCGACCTCAACTTGAGGTCGATACCGGGCCCCCGGGTCAGGACGGCCCACCCGGTTAGTCGCGCTTTCGGTGACTTTCACTTGGGATGACTTGCACTTTCGGTGAATTGCACTTTCGGTGAATTGAACCCACCGGGCGAGCCCGGAGGAGGAGGACAGGTCACATGGCCCGGAAGAACCTGCAGAACTATCTGGCGGTCATCAAGGTCGTCGGGATCGGTGGCGGGGGCGTCAACGCCGTGAACCGCATGATCGATGCCGGCTTGAAGGGAGTCGAGTTCGTCGGGATCAACACCGACGCCCAGGCGCTGCTGATGAGCGACGCCGAGCTGAAGCTTGACATCGGCCAGGACGTGACCCGGGGGCTGGGCGCGGGGAGCGACCCCGAGGTGGGGCGGCAGGCGACCGAGGACCACCGGGCGGAGATCGAGGCGGCCCTGCAGGGCGCGGACATGGTGTTCGTCACCGCCGGCAAGGGGGGAGGCACCGGCACCGGCGGTGCGCCGGTGGTCGCCCAGATCGCACGGGGCCTGGGGGCGCTGACGATCGGCGTGGTGACGCGGCCGTTCGCGTTCGAGGGGCGTCGGCGGTCGGTCCAGGCCGAGCAGGGGATCGCCAACCTCAAGGAGCAGGTCGACACCCTGATCGTGATCCCGAACGACCGGCTGCTGACGGTGTCGAACGAGAAGACATCGGTGATCAACGCCTTCAAGATGGCCGACGAGGTGCTGCTCCAAGGCGTGCAGGGCATCACCGACCTCATCACCACGCCCGGGCTCATCAACACCGACTTCGCGGACGTGAAGACGGTGATGATGAACGGCGGCTCGGCCCTGATGGGCATCGGGTACGGCTCCGGGGAGGGTCGGGCGGTGACCGCGGCCCGCTCGGCCACGACCAGCTCGCTGCTCGAGGGCTCGATCGAAGGGGCGCTGGGCATCCTGCTGAGCATCACGGGCGGGAGCGACGTCGGCCTGTTCGAGGTCAACGAGGCGGCTGAGGTCATCCACGGCGTGGCTCACCCCGACGCCAACATAATCTTCGGCGCGGTCATCGACGAGAGCATGGGGGACGACATCCGGGTCACCGTCATCGCTGCCGGCTTCGACCGCTGGGACGAGGGGTGGGCACACGTCGACGCGAGCCGTCTGTCGTCGCTCTCGGGGGTTCACGCCGGACAGGAGGACTTCGATGAGGAGCTCGATCGCGACGACGAGTTCGATGTCCCCTCCTTCCTCAAGTAGCCATCCGCGGGCGCTCTCGGCGTGCCGCCTCCGCCACCGGTTCACGGGCCGGCGGGAGGGGGACCTGGCGGCCGGCGCGGAATGGGTGGAGGACCGGCGCCGGGCGGTGGCGGACATGCCGTGGACCTGGTTGCGGCAGGTCCACGGGGCCGGGGTGGTCACCGTGACCGAGCCGGGCGAGCACGCCGGCGCCTGCGCCGACGCCTCGGTGACGGCGGTGCCGCAGGCCGTGCTGGCGGTGCAGGCCGCCGACTGCGCGCCCGTGGTGCTGTTGGGCGAGGCCGCGGTCGGCGTGGTCCACGCCGGCTGGCGAGGGCTGGTGGACGGTGTGATCGAGGCATCGGTCCAGGCCATGCGGTCGCTCGGGTCGGAGTCGATCCGAGCCGTCATCGGGCCCTGCATCCGGTCGGGGTGCTACGAGTTCGGCGCCGGCGACCTCGATGCGGTGGTGCGCGCCCTGGGCCCTCCGGCGAGGGGGCGCACGACACGGGGCACGGCGTCCCTCAACGTCGCCGGGGCGGCGTCGGCGGCCCTGCGCAAGGCGGGGGTGGATGTCGTGGAGGACGTGGCGGTGTGCACGACGTGCTCCCCCGACCACTGGTCGTGGCGGGCCCGGGGTGACCGGCAGCGACAGGCGGCGGTGGCCTGGCTGGAGAAGTGATCACCCCCGACCGGGTGGGGGAGCAGATCGCGGTGGTCAGGGAGCGGATCGCCGCCGCCGGCGGCACGCCGGGGGAGGTCGCGGTCGTGGCCGTCACCAAGGGCTTCGGTCCCGAGGCGGTCGCCGCGGCGGTGGGGGCCGGGCTTCGTGATGTCGGGGAGAGCTACGCCCAGGAGCTGGCGGGCAAGGCGTCGACGCTGGACGGGGCCGACGTTCGCTGGCACTTCATCGGGCGCCTGCAGTCGAACAAGGTCCGGATGATCGGAGGGGCGGTCTCGGTGTGGCAGAGCATCGACCGGGCGGCGCTGGTGCCCGAGCTGCGGCGCTGGGCGCCGGGATCGACAGCGCTCGTGCAGCTCGACGTCACCGGTACGCCTCGACGGAGCGGTTGCCGGCCCGGTGAGGTCCCGGACCTGGTGGCGCGCCTGGGCGATGCCGGCGTGGAGGTGGTGGGGCTCATGGCCATGGGATCCCTCGTCGACCCGATCTCACCCGGGAGGCCTACCGCACGTTGCGCCGGCTCGCCGACCGCCTGGGGCTGGCGGTCCGCTCGATGGGGATGAGCGGAGATCTTGAAATGGCCGTCGAGGAGGGCTCCACCATGGTGCGAGTGGGAACCGCTTTGTTCGGGCCGCGCCCCGGTCCACGTTCTGGCGTGGCCGGGATGGGAAACTAGCTTCGAGACAAGGAGGTTTCCTGCGATGGCATCGATGTGGCGCCGAGCCATGCTGTATCTCGGACTCGGTCCCGATGACGAGTACGACGAGTACGAGGGGTACGACATGGTCGAGGAGCCTGAGTCGCCGGGCGGGTACTGGTACCCGGCCCGGGAGTCCGCTGAGCCGCCGACGCGTACGGTTCGGCCCGTGGCGAGGGAGCCCGAGCCTGAGAAGCCGCCGCCGCCGCCGACCCGTCAGAGGACCGGGGTGGTGCGGCCGATCTTGGCGCCCCCTCCGAGCCCCAAGCCGTTCGCGGTGTCGCCCGGCTCGTTCAACGACGCCCAGGAGGTGGCGGACAAGTTCATGGCCGGGGTCCCCGTGATCGTCAACCTCCAGGGTGTCGACAGGGAGCTGTCGCGGCGTCTGGTCGACTTCTCGAGCGGCCTCTGCTACGGGCTGAACGGCCAGATGGACCGGGTGACGAACCAGGTGTACCTGTTGACCCCGTCGAACGTGCAGGTGTCCGACGAGGAGAAGCGTCGACTCCACGAGCGAACGACGTAGGCGGCGAGATGGTCGGTGGGCTCCTCTGCACGCTGGCGAACATCTATCTGCTGGTGATCTTCGCCCGGATCATCCTGAGCTGGTTCCCGATCCAGCCCGACGGAGCGATGGCGAGCGTGTTCTCGTTCCTCTACGCGATCACCGAGCCGGTGCTAGGCCCGCTCCGTCGGGCCATCCCGCCCATCGGTATGGGAGGGATGGGCCTCGACCTCTCCCCGATCATCGTGATCTTCGGCATCCGGCTCCTGCTCCAGCCGCTCATCTGCTCGCTGTAGCCGCTCGCGATGAAATCGGTGGCGGTTCCCGGCTCGTGGGATTGACCCGTCGGTCGCCGGGCAGGAACGATGGTCAGGACGGCAGCGTTCGGCCTAGGATGGGGCGGTTCCGGGAACGTTCAGGATTGGTGGCCCTTGTGCTCGTACTGATCAGCTTCGGACTCGTGCTGCTGGCGACGGTGCTGCTCGTGGTCGGCCTGATCGCCGGCTCGGGGCTTGCTCTCATCTACATCTCCATCTTCCTCAGCCTGGTGGCGGGCGTCGTGCTGGTGGTCGCCACCCGGGTGGGCGAGACGGGGGAGGAGATGCCCGGCTTCACCCCTCCCCAGCCGGTGGCGCGCCAGCCCGTGGCCCGGGAGCCGGTGGCCGCCGGCGTCTCGTGGGGAGGCTCGCCGGGGGGCGGTTGGGCCGCGGCCGAGCCGGAGGTGGCC
>JBOGHU010000054.1:0-5747 GCA_050742255.1 Acidimicrobiales bacterium | reverse complement strand
CAACTCCGACTGACACTCAGCGAGCTCGAGGCGCTGTCGGTCACGATCGTGGAACGCGACCGTCAGCCTCGATCGTGATCGTCGCAAATTCCGCCGGAAGGGTCACGCGACGTGCGGAACGTAGGCCAGAAGGAGGGCAAGCGTCGGATGAAGAGCATCGGCCGGGTCGAGGTGCCCCAGGAGGCGTTCATCTCCGCCCTGCGCCTGGAGGGCTGAGGGAGGAGGGGTCGGTCAGCGGCCCACCTCCTCCTGGAACCGGTCCTCGCACTGCTGCTGCTGGGCGCCGGTCTCGGCCTGGGCCAGGCAGTCGGTGCGCCGCTCGATGGCGTCCCGGTTGAGCAGGAAGAAGACGCTGAGGAACCCGGCGAACACCACGGCCACGGCCCCGGTGACGAGGCCGGAGATGGCCTGCCCCCGGTTGGTGGCCTGGCCCCGCCTGACCTTGCGCAGGCCCACCACGCCCAGCACCACCGCCACCACGCCCAGGGCCAGGCCCAGGAGCGGACCGAAGAGGGTCAGCACCAGCGCCACGATGCCGACGACGAGGGCGCCGAGGCCGGTCCCGTTGCTGGGGCCACCGGGCGGGGGCCCCGACGGCGCCGGCGGTGTGCCGCTACCCTCGACGGGGTCGTCGCCGGGCTCGGGGCGACCGGGCTCGCCGGCTCGCGGCGTGGCTTCAGGCATGGGGGCTCCTCTCTCGTGGCGCGGTGTCCCCATCATGCCCGTCCCGGGCGGGGCACGAGGGCGGGTCGAGACGCAGGAGTAGGAGACGGCCGCAGCCGCTCGGTACCATCGCGAATCGATGCTGGACGAACGTAGGGCAGCCATCCTCAGCGCGGTGGTGGGGGAGTACATCGAGACGGCCCAGCCCGTGGGCTCGGGCCGGGTGGCGCGCAACCCCGACATCGACGTCTCGCCGGCCACGGTTCGCAACGACATGGCCCAGCTCGAGCAGGAGGGCTACCTGCACCAGCCTCACACCAGCGCCGGGCGGATCCCCACCGACAAGGGGTACCGGTTCTTCGTCGACAGCCTGGTGGACCCCGCCCCCCTCGACGAGGTGCAGCGCCACCTGGTGGGCGGCTTCTTCGCCCGGGCCCACGGCGCCCTGGAGGAGATGCTCCACGACACCAGCCGGCTGCTCTCGGCCCTGACCGACTACGCCGCCGTGGTGGTCGGGCCCAACCGCGACGACGCCACCATCCGGTCGGTGGAGCTGGTGGGGCTGAGCGGCCACACCGCGCTGGTGGTGACCGTGCTGTCCAACGGCACCATCACCAAGTCGGCCCTGGAGCTGGCGGAGGAGACACCCGAGGAGCGCTTGGCCGCCGCCAGCTCCCAGGTGCGGGCCTTCGTCCAGGGGGCCACGCTGCACGCCCTGCCCGCCGTGGTGGCCACCGGCGACGCCCGGGTCGACGAGATCTGCCTGGCCGCGGTGGAGGCCCTGCGGGCGGGGAGCCACCACGATGCCGAGCAGGTGTTCGTGGGCGGTGCCTCCCGCATGGCCAGGGCCTTCGACGCCGTGGAGACCGTGCGCCAGGTGTTGGGGATCCTGGAGCAGCAGTACGTGGTGGTGGGCCTGCTGCGAGACGTGCTGGACCGGGGCCAGAGCGTGGCCATCGGGACCGAGCACGGCCTGCAGCAGCTGGCCGAGTGCTCCGTCGTGGTGGCGCCCTACCGGGTCGAGGGGGAGCCGGGGGGGACCCTCGGCGTGCTGGGGCCCACCCGGATGCACTACCCCCAGGCCCTCGCCGCGGTGGCCATGGTCAGCCAGCGCCTGGGCCGGCACCTGAGCGAGCGCTGACGTGGCCACCGATTACTACCAGTTGCTCGGGATCCCTCGCTCGGCGACCACCGAGGAGATCAAGCGGGCGTACCGTCGGCGGGCCCGCCAGCTCCACCCCGACGCCAACCCCGAGGATCCCACGGCCGAGGAGCGGTTCAAGGAGGTCGCCCGGGCCTACGAGACCCTCTCCGACCCCGAGAGCCGGCGCCGCTACGACGCCTTCGGTCCCGACGGCGTCCAGGGCGACGGGTTCGGGTTCGACGGCGGGATCAACATCGGCGACATCTTCGAGACGTTCTTCGGTGGCCACGCCGGGCCGTTCCGGGCCGCCCAGCCCCGGGGTCCGGCCGGGCCGCCCCGGGGGGCGAACCTGGAGACCTCCGTCGACCTCGACTTCGAGGAGGCGGTCTTCGGCGCCAGCCGCGAGGTGACCGTGCGGGCGGCGGTGACCTGCTCCACCTGCTCGGGCTCGGGTGCCCGCCCGGGCACCTCGCCGAGGACCTGCCGGGAGTGCGGCGGCAGTGGCCAGGTCCGCCGGGTCCGTCAATCCCTGCTGGGCCAGATGGTCACCGCCGGTCCCTGCCCCCGCTGCCACGGTCTGGGCGAGGTCGTCGACGACGCCTGCCCCGACTGCCGGGGCGAGGGTCGGCGGACCGAGCGGCGGCTCCACACCGTCGACGTCCCCGCCGGGGTTGACGACGGGTCCACGCTGCGCATCACCGGCGGCGGTGGGGCGGGCCCCCGGCGCGGCCCCAGCGGCGATCTCTACGTCCACCTTCGGGTCAAGCCCCACCCCCGCTTCCGGCGGGAGGGCCACGACGTCATCGACGACCTCCACCTGCCTGTCACCCAGGCCGCCCTGGGGGCCCACCTCTCCTACGAGACCCTCGACGGGACCGAGGACCTCGTCATCCCGCCCGGGACCCAGACCGGCCGGGTCTTCCGCCTGAGGGGCAGGGGCGTCTCCCGGTTGGACGGGCGGGGCCGGGGGGACCTGCTGGTCCGCATCACCGTCGACACCCCCACCGACCTCGGCCCGACCGGGGACGAGATGCTGCGGCTCCTCGCCGAGGCCCGGGGCGAGGAGGTGGCCCCGCCCGACGCCGGCCTGCTGTCGAGGATACGCAGCGCCTTCCGGTAGCCGTGGCCGGGGAGGGGGCGCTGGCCCCCCGGGTCTTCGTGGTCGACCTCGGCCGACCCGTCCTCGATCCCGCCGACCGTCACCACATCGAGCGGTCCCTCCGCCTGCGCCCGGGGGACGCCCTCACCGCGGGTGACGGCGAGGGACGCCTCCGCCCCTGCCGGCTGGGTCGCCACGGCGCCCTCGAGCCCGAGGGCGCCGTCGTGGAGGTCGCCCCCCACCACCCCCCCCTGACCGTTGCCTTCGCCCTCACCAAGGGCGGCCGGCCCGAGCTGGCGGTCCAGAAGCTGACCGAGCTGGGGGTCGACCGCATCGTTCCCTTCACGGCGGCACGGTCGGTCACCCGCTGGGACGGGGTCCGGGCCGACCGCCATCTGGAGCGGCTGCGGCGGGTGGCGAGAGAGGCGGCCATGCAGTGCCGGCGGGCCCACATCCCCACGGTGGCCGACCTGACCGGCTTCGACGAGGCGCGCGCCCTGCCCGGCGCCGCCCTGGCCGCCCGGGACGGTCGGCCCCCGACCCTCGACCACCCCACCCTGATGGTGGGCCCCGAGGGAGGCTGGTCGCCCGCCGAGCGGGGTTGTGGCCTCCCCACCGTCACCCTCGGCCCCCACGTGCTGCGGGCCGAGACCGCCGCGGTCGTCGCCGGGGCCCTGCTGGCCGGTCTCCGCTCCGGGGTGGTGGCGCCGGCCCGGATCCGGTCCTGAGTTGGTGGCGCCCACTGGGGCCGCCCGGTCCGACGGAGGACGGGCCGACCGCTTCGGGGTGTACCTGCACGTGCCCTTCTGCCCGGGCGGCTTTGCCACCTGGGACGACCGTGGCCGCCTCGTCGCCGCCTACGTGGACGGGTTGCGCCGGGAGATCGAGGCGGCGGTGGCGGCCGGGCTCCCCACCGCCACCACCGTCTTCCTCGGCGGGGGGACGCCCTCGCTGCTCACGCCCGGGCAGGTCGCCGCCCTCCTCGCCGACCTGCCCCTGGCCACCGGCGTCGAGGTCACCCTGGAGTGCAACCCCGACACGGTGGCGGTCGCCACCCTGGCCGGGTACCGGGCTGCTGGGGTCACCCGGGTCTCCCTCGGCGCCCAGTCCCTGGTGGGCCACGTGCTGGGCGCCCTGGGCCCCAGCCACGACCCCGACAGCGTCCAGCGGGCGGTGGCGGCCGTCACCGCCGTGGGCTTCGGGTCGTTCAACCTGGACCTGGTCTACGGGGCGGTGGGCGAGTCGGTCGGCGACTGGCGCGCCACCCTGGACGCCACGGTGGCGCTCCAGCCCCCCCACGTCAGCGCCTACGCCCTGACCGTCGAGCCGGGCACGCCCCTGGCCGCCCGGCCCGACCGCCACCCCGACCCCGACGACCAGGCCGACAAGTACCTCCTGGCCGAGGCCGTGCTGGGGGAGGCGGGGCTGGCCAACTACGAGATCTCGAGCTGGGCCCGTCCCGGCCACGAGTGTCGCCACAACCTCGGCTACTGGTCCCAGGGCGACTACCGGGGCTTCGGCTGCGCCGCCCACTCCCACCACGGCGGTCGGCGGTGGTGGAACGTGCGCACCCCCGAGCGGTACCTGGCCCGCCTGGCGGGGGGACGCTCGGTGGCGGCGGGGGGAGAGGTCCTCGGGCCGGTGGAGCGGCGCCTCGAGGCGCTGCAGTTGGCCCTGGGGACCCGGGCGGGCGTGCCCGCCCACGCCCTGGCGGCCGCCGACCTGGCCGAGCTGGACGGGCTGGTGGAGGTGGAGGGGGGGAGGGCGACCCTGACCGTGGCCGGCCGGCTGCTGGCCAACGAGGTGGCCCACCGCCTCCGGGCCTGATTCCCTTCGGCGCAGCGGGATGGATCAAAGAGCTGTGGTCTCCCGTCCTGCCCCGACGACAGCTCAGGACCCTGCGGGAGGGCGAGCTCTACGACGAGGTGGCGCTCGAGCACCTGGTGGCCGCCGGCGCCGTCGTGGAGGTGGGGCGGCACAAGATCGAGCACTACCCCGTCGACGCCCACATCGTCACCCCCAGCGGCGGCCGCTACCTGGTCGCCCCCCACGGCAACTTCGACGAGGGCGCCCAGCCCGGCCTCCGCCGCCCCGACAAGGTCGCCCAGCGGGCGGTGATGCTGCATGCCGAGGGCCCTGCCCTCAACGTGGCGACCTCGCACCTGCCCAAGCCCGGCAGCGCCGCCGCCCACCACCTGGCCGACCGCCACTTGCTCCTGGGGGCCGTGGCTGGTCGACTCGTGGCCACCACCGGCGACTTCGCCGGCTTCCACCGCCTCCGGCGCTACTTCGCCGAGTTGCCGCGACCCCGCCGGCCTTCCCCGGCGCCGTGGTGGCACGCCGATCCCCAGCTGCGCCTGTTCGGCTCGCCCGGCTCCTCGTCGGCAACGGCACCGCCCGGGGCCTGGCCCCCGCGGCCCGCGAGGCGGTGAGGGCCCACCGCGCCGTGCTCCGCCAGGTGCTCGCCGCCGACCAGGCCTGGGTACTCGAGGAGCAGACCGAAGCAGCGCTCTCCTACGCCGAGTGTTACTGGGCGTCCGCGGTCGAGGCTCTCGCTGCCTGAGCCTCCTCCTCGGGCCCGGCCGCCCGCCACACGGCCCGCCACAGCCCACGGGGAGGGCCAGGACGGGCGCAGACGGCTGTGGACGGGGTAGGGGGACCCTTGGGCCGAGAACGGGCGTTGGAGCGCGTGTAGCGGGTGGGCGTCGGCTCGATGTACGTGTCCGAGGCGCTGCTCAGGTCGACACGGAGGTGAGGTGGGTGACCGAGCACCTCCAGCGGTCGTCGCGGCGGACGAAGACGTCGGTGGACCACTCGTCGAGCTCGAACGCGGTGCCCTCG
>JBOGHU010000053.1:0-14568 GCA_050742255.1 Acidimicrobiales bacterium | reverse complement strand
CAACCGACGGCGACGCAGGTGTCGGTGACCGACTTCCCCTGACGCAGACGAGCCTTCGCGCGCTCGATGCGTCGCGTCATGAGATAGGAGTAGGGCGTCTCGCCATACGCCGCACGGAACTTGCGCGAGAAGTGCGCGGGAGACATGAGCGCGGCACGCGCCATGGCCGGGACATCGAGGGGCTGCGCGTACTCGCGGTCTATGAGGTCGCGCGCCCGGCGCAGGTGCACGAGGTCGGCGATCTCCTCCGGCGTCATGCCGACGACGTTACGCGACCGGTCGCCACGGTCAAGAACACGCCGGAACCGATGCGCTTCCTGACGCATGACGACGTGGCCACACTTGCCTCTGTCGTCGACCCTCGCTATCACGCGTTCGTCCTCGTCGCCGCCTACACCGGACTTCGGGCAGGTGAGTTGATCGGCTTGCGCCGCAAGCACGTCGATCTCCTGCGCCGGACAGTCACGGTCGTCGAGCAGGTGCAGTACATCGGCGGACGGCATCTCACACTTCCGCCGAAGAGCGCAGCGGGCCGTAGGTCGGTCGCCGTCCCTGCCGTCGTGACGGATGACCTGACGGATCATCTCGGGCACTTCGCCGAGCCAGGGGCCGAAGACTTGTCTTCCCCGCCCCTGAAGGCGGGGTTCAGCCTTCGCCTTTCATGGGTGCGGCAGGCCTGCGAGGGTGGCAGCCATGGCCGGCAGTGTTCGTTCCTGCGCGTCAAGAGCGACGTGGAGGGCCGGCCTGACCTGGAGAACTTCCGCAAGCGGGTGTGGCTTCCGGCGGTAGCCCAGGCCGGACTCGCCCCCTGCGGGTCCATGATCTCCGGCACACCTGCGCCTCGCTCGCCATCGCCGCGGGAGCCGACGTGAAGGTGCTCCAGCGAATGCTCGGCCACGCGTCGGCGGCCCTGACCCTCGATCGGTGCGGCCATCTCCTGCCTGGGCAGGCAGAGAGCGTGGCCTGCCGGCTTGACCAGATGGCCCCGGCCGCTACCCCGACAGCGACGACGCGGCCCATCCCGATCTGTGCGGCACCGTCGAGCGCTGGTCGCCGCTCAACGGGCTGAACAGCCGACGTGCCCCGCCTGAGCCAGTTCTACGGGATCGTCGTCTACATGTCCACAACCCGCCGCACTTCCACGCCATCGACGGAGGCGACGAGGCTCTGGTGGTCATCGCGGGCGGATCGCTCTCCATCGAGACGAGCTGGCCGAGAACTGGGAGCGGGCCCAGGTAGCCGACGCTCTCCCCCGGTGGAACCCCTCAGGTAGCCTCGTCGAACAGTGGGTCGACCGGCGAGGATCATCGAGGCGGAGCCCCTTGGGGAGCTGAAGGTGCGGCTGACCTTCTCTGACCGACTGGTTCGGGAGCTCGACTTGGAGCCGACGCTGCACGGCGGCGTCCTGGAACACCTACGGGATTCAGTCGCGTTCGCCGGGGTGTTCGTCGATGAGATCGCTGGCACCATCGCCTGGCCGAACGACGTCGACTTGGACCCGGACGTCCTCCACGGCGATCACCGGCCCGCCACCGGTCAGCCGCCCGTCGTCCTGCGCGAGTACATCCTCCGCCAGACCGGCTGAGCGTCTCGGCGACCTTGTCGCCGGCTTCTCCCGGGCCCTTCTAGAGGGGCAAGGGGCGGCCGCTACCCCCTCTCCCCGGCTGCCGCTGGAGACCACTGAGGGTGGCGAAAATCGCCAGGTGCACGAGGCTCGCGCCGACCAACTGCGGATTCGTTCGCGGGATCCTCGCGGGATCGTGAGGCCGGGCAGCCTCGCCGTTTCCGACTGCACCCCTTCTGAGCAGGGCTTATTCGGTGGTCGGGACCGGCGTCGATCCGGTGACCTCGCGCTTTTCAGGCGCGCGCTCTGCCAACTGAGCTACCCGACCTCGTGGTGCTTGGCCATCTGGCCCTGCCTTTGGCAGGACGGGGACGCTGGCGGCGCCCTCGCGGTCCCGACGGGATTTGAACCCGCGGCCTCCGGCTTGACAGGCCGGCGTGCACTCCTAGCTGCACCACGGGACCTGGGGTGACTCCGCACCCCCAACGGGATTCGAACCCGTGTTACCGCCTTGAAAGGGCGGCGTCCTCGGCCGCTGGACGATGGGGGCTCGGCTCAACTGGGGGCTGGCCAACGATAGCAGGCTCCACCGGGTTCCCTCGGGGGTGTCTCGCACCTCCACGCCGGTCGCCGCCAGGCGCCGGCGGATGTCGTCGGCGGTGGCCCAGTCCCGGTCGTCCCGGGCCCGCTGGCGCAGCTCCAACAGGGCGTCGATGAAGGGCCCGACGTGGGGGCGAGGGTCCTGAGCCCCCACGGCGGCCAGCTCCCCCAGGAGCACGACCATCGACCGCATGACCGACCGGGCCCGGTCGGGCTGGTCGGACTGGAGGGTGTCACGGGACCAGTCGACGATCAGCGAGTCCAGCTCGAGGATCGACGCCGCCGCGGCACCCACGTCCAGGTCCGCCATCGCGGTGTCGAAGCCACCTTGGAGCCGCTCGACCTCCTCCAGCAACGGCGACCGGGGCGGAGGGGCCGACGGCGAGGGCGCGGGGACCGACGAGGGTCGGGATCGGCCGAGCCGGCCGGGCTCGTGGGCGGCCTGGCGGAGCTGGTCGACGTCGACCGTGGACCCCGAGGGCACCTCGACGCTGCCGCCGGCGGAGCGGACCGTGACCACGCCCCGACCCACGACCTCGGCCGTGCCGGTGCCGAGGTCGAGGACGAGGGCGGTGTGCTCGTCGACCCCGAGCACGAAGGCGCCGTCGGGGAGGTCCCGCTCCATCGCCGCCAACCGGTGCTCGCCCAGGTAGCAGTACCTGGTGTCGTGGGTCCCGCCCTCGGTGTTGTCGTAGTGGGGGATGACCGCCACCGACAGCCCGGCCGCCGCCAGCAGGTCGAGCCCGTCCACCCAGTGAGGGTCCTCGCCGACCTTGTAGATCTCGTATACGGGCACGGTCGCCACGCCCAGGGTCAGGGCGGCCGCACTGGCGAAGGTGACGCAGCCACCTCGGGACAGCTTCTCGACCAGCACCTCGGGAACCGGGGTGCTGGCCCACTGGCGCAGGGTGTAGGTGGGGCTGCCGGGCCCGGCGAACACGTAGCGGGCGGCCCGGAGCTGGGCCAGCATGTACTCGGTTGCCAGGGTGTCGGCCAGCTCCGCCGACCGGTAGCTGGCCACGGCGACGTCGACGCCCACGCTCTCCCGGAAGTAGGTCACCGCCCGCGCCGCGATGTCGGTGGCGTTGGCCTGGAAGCCGAACGGCGTGTCGAGGATCACGGCAGGGACGGGCGGAGGCCCCAGGCGGTCGAAGAGGGAGCGGTGGGTCTTGACCATGGTCGGGCTGGTCTCCCCCGAGCCCATGATCGCCAGCAGCCGGAGGGGCGGGCTGGCGGGGGGCGCCCCCTGGCGTGTCCCCGAGCTCATCGGGTCAACAGTACGTGGAGCGCACCGATCGCACCGCCGTCCCCACCCGGTGAGCCTCAGTCGCCGGTCGCCTCCCAGGCGTAGGCGCGGGGGAAGTGGCCGGCGAAGCAGGCCAGGGCGTGGCGGCGCCCGACGGGCCGGGCGGGGTTGCCGGCGACCACGTCGCCGGGCTCGACCGATCGGGTCACCACGGCGCCGGCCCCCACCAGCGCTCCCTCCCCCACGAGGATTCCGGGCAGCAGGACCGCCCCGGCGCCGATGCTGGCACCGTTGCCGACCAGCGGGCCGCCGACGCAGTCCAGGTAGCGGGGGCACGGCGGGTGGGGGTCGTCGGTGAAGATCACGCCGGGCCCCACGAACACGCCGTCACCGATCTCGGAGGAGGATAGGAAGGCACAGGAGTGGACCCGAGAGCGTGCCCCCACCCCGGTTGCCCGGCTCCAGCTGGGCGCCGGAGCCGATGGAGGACCCCTCGCCGATGACATTGCGCTCACGCACAAGCGCCCCGTGGCCGACCCGGACGCCGGCCCCCGGGGTCGAGCCCACCTACAGCACGGCGTAGGCCCGCACCACCACGACCTCGCCCAGCACCAGGGGCTCCTCGTCGCCACCGAGCTCGGTGGGGTGGCCGAGCACACATGGCCCGAGGATGCGGGCACGCTCGAGGCCCACCACCGGCCCGAGCACCTCGACGCCCCGAGCGGCGGGGCCCCCGGCGCCGCTCACCTCGCCAGCCTGACCGCGCTGGCGCCCCCGTACGCTGCCGGCGCCGGCACATGGGACCTGACCGGGGTGACCCGGCCCCCGTTCTCCCAGGAGCGCTCGGCCGCCTCGAGGGCCTCCACCACCCCCAGCCCGAACCACCCGTCGGAGCGGCACGTCGCCTTGCCCTCGACACAGTCCAGGAAGTGAGCCAGCTCCTGGCCCAGCGGCTCGTGGGCCGGCACGTGAGGCGCCAGCACGTCGCCGTGGCGGTAGGTGAGCTGGTGCTCCCCGAAGTCCTTCGGGTCGGGCACCACGACCCCCTTGTCGTAGATCTTGACCGGCTCCTCGTTGTCGAGGTCGTCGTAGACCAGCATCTTGCGGTCGCCGACCACGACGGCGTAGCGCACCTTGCGGGGTGACAGCCACGACACCGTCACCGAGGCGATGACCCCCGAGGGGAAGGCCAGGTTGACGAACGCCACGTCGAGGCGGCGGGGGTTGACCACCCCCCTCCCCGCGTCTGGACCGAGACCGGGACCTCGCCCAGGAGGTGGAACAGGATGGAGAAGTCGTGGGCGCCCAGGTCCCAGATGACACCCACGTCCTTGCGGTGAAGGCCCAGGTTGAGCCGGGACGAGGTGACGTACTGCACGTGCCCAGCTCGCCCGCCCCAGGCACTCCATGGCGCGCTCCACTCGCGGGCTGAACAGGAAGGTGTGGCCCACCATCAGGTCCAGGCCCCGGTCCTCGGCCAGGGCCGCCAGCTCGGCGGCCTGGTCGGACCGGTGGGCCAGCGGCTTCTCCACCAGGACGTGGCGCCCCTCCAGGCAGCGGCGGGCCAGGGCCGCGTGGGTGGCGACCGGCGTAGCCAGGGCGACGGCCCCGATGTCGTCGTCGGCCAGCACCTCCTCCAGCGACGAAAGGCAGGCGACGGCGTGGTCCTGGGCCCGGGCCTCGGCCAGGCGCCCGGGCGAGAGGTCGACGGCGACGACCTGGTCCCCTCCCACCAGCGGCACCAGGTTGCGGAGCGGCGCTTCGGACGGGGGGGCGGCCAGGCCCAGGTCGCCGCCGAGGGGCGGGGTCTGGCACCGACGCAGGCTGGGGGCGATGCTCACGTCTGATCCGGGCTGCAGGCGCTAGGTCCGCTCCACCTCGGTGCTCCCGGCCGGGGCGGCACCGATGGGTGGCAGGCTGGAAGCGCTGAGGGCCACTCCCCCGAGGTCCCCCACGACGCCGCGGGCGCCGTCGGCGCCGGTGCCGGTTCTGGCCTCGATCACCCTGATCACCGGGTCCAACCGCCTCGTCGCCTGCCCGACGAGATCGGGTGCCGTGGTGGGCGCGGTGGTGGTCGTGGTGGGCGTGGTGGTGGTCGTGGTGGGCGGGGTGGTGGTCGTGGTGGGCGTGGTGGTGGTCGTGGTGGGCGTGGTGGTGGTCGTGGTGGGCGCGGTGGTAGTCGTGGTGGGCGCGGTGGTGGAGCTCCCCGTGGTGGTCGAGGCGGTCGAGATGCGCAGCGCGAGGAACCGACCCGTGGGTTCGGAGTGCGACGTGGTGCCTCCGGGCCCGGCCACCGCCACCCCGAGCTCGGCCCGTAGTGACGCCCTCTCCCAGGGGGCCAGGCCGGGCCGTCCGGTGGCCACCCTGCCGATCCCGGCCACGCCCTCCTGGAGGGTGCCGCGCTCGGCCCGGTCGATGGGCTGGTAGTCGCCGTTGGGCAACCACACGTAGGCCAGCCCCGCCAACGCCGCCAGGCCGGCCAACCCGTACCCGGCCCGCAATGCCGGACGGCCGGCGCTGGACCGCCACGCGGAGCGGGTGCCCCGCCGGCCCAGCATGGCCCCGGTGAGAGCGATCCCGGCCAGGGGGAGCAACAGGATGAGGGACTGCACGCCTGTGGCCAGCGCCTCCAGCACCTCTCCGTCGCCGAGCGCGCCGGTGACCGTGTCCAGATGCCGGCCCAGCGAGTCCCAACCGGTACCGAAGATGCGGGGGGCGTAGAGGAGGATCAGGAGCAGTTGGAACGCCAGCAGCGGGATGACCATGACCACCCAGGCGGTTACCACCACACGGACCCACGGCTTGAGCGTGGTGACCCGCTGGTCGGGAGCCCGCCCGGGCACCATGCTGGCCAGGATGGGCTTGATCCGGGCGAACAGGTCGGGGACCCCGGTGATATCGGCGACGATGTAGTAGCCGTCCAGGCGGAGGAACGGGAGGAGCTGGTAGGCCACCTCGATGTGCTGGACCACGACCACCAGGAGCACCACCTCCCACCCGGTGACGGCGTACACACCGGCCATGGCCAGGACGAACAGGCCGTTGAAGTACACCCCGGCCAGGTCCGTCCGCAGCCGACCCCTCCTGTCCAGTCGGTAGGAGTCGGTGACGTCGGTGTAGAAGACCGGGTACATGAGGTAGATGCCCGCTCCCATGGCCCCGGGCCTGGCTCCTCCGTAGGCGCAGCCGGCGGCATGGCCGAACTCGTGCCAGCCGGCGGACAGGGCCACCAGGGCCACCACGACCACGATCGACGCCGGCTCGTAGAGGGCCTGGCGCAAGCCCTGGGCCACACCGTGGTGGAGGAAGAGCCAGACATCGACCGCCACCAGCCCGGCCAGCGCCGCCACCACGACCGGTGGGAAGAACAGCGCCTTGAACGGCGACGCCACCAGGCGAGCCAGGTGCTCAGGGATGACGGCCTTGCGGAACCGGAGCGCCAGCAGCGGATCCGGCTTCTTCAGCCTGGGACTGGAGCCGTCGCCGGCGGCGAGGATCCCGAGGCGGCGCAGCCTGTCGGCCAGGGTCCGGACGTTGTCGGCGCTCACCCCCCGGCCGAACGCCTGGCTGACCTCGGAGGCCATGGTCTCGTACCCTGACCGTCCGTCGGCGTGCTGAGCCACCAGGTACAGCAGGGGCGTGAGCTGGATGAACTGACCGTCACCCCGGCGTACCAGGGAGGGAGGCTCCTTGTACCCCGAACCCTGGTACTCGCCGATGAGCTGGGCCCCCTCCGCCAGGCGGGGAGGGGCCTCCTCGTCGCCGTCGACGGCGTGAGGCCGGGCGATGGGAGTGGCGTCGACGACGGTGATGGGTGCCCCCTTCTCCAGGGTGAGGGGCGGCCCGGACGGGCCGCCCCTCACCCACCGTGCTGCGCCCGAAGGCGGCAGCAGGTTTCTTCTTTGGTGACCGAAGTTTCGGTTGCGCCGCCTACTAGAACTGCTGGAAGTTCTGGCTCAGGACGGCGATGTTGTTGTGGCTGACGTTGACGTTGATCGGCGCGTAGACGCTTACGCACACCAGGGCCGACATGGCCTCGCGGTCGGGGAGCAGCTCGGCGCTCTGGGCCTCCAGCTCCTGAGAGCTCAGCTCCATCATTTCAGTCATGTATCCTCCTATTTGTGTGGTTCTGTGATCATCTGGTTACTGGGGTCTGGTACCGCCCACGCCTCGGCAGCGTCGTGGACCTGTCCGGGACCAATCGGCTGGATCAGGTGCCCCCTCCCAGGGGCGGACCCAGGTGGTGGTCGGTGCCGATCAGCGAAGCCGCCTCCCGGGCCGGCAGCTCCACGCCGTGGTGGCGATCCATCTCGGCGTCTGCCAGGCCCTCGTCGGCGAGAACCCGCTCCAGTCGCTCGAGGAGCGACCGGGCGAAGGTAGGCGAAGGTGCCACCGGCCTGTCAGCTGCGCTGAGCAGCTCTTCGATCGGACGCTCAGGCAAGGAATCCCTCCTGGTAGCGGCAACGGAACGCAGCTCGCCCTCGGGCCAACAGGGACTCGGTGGCCCGGACGCTTCGCCCGAGGACCTGGGCCACCTCGACGACAGGGAGGTCGTCGAGGTAGCGCAGCGCCAGGGCGGCGCCCTGGGGTCCTGGAAGCTCCGCCAACGTGACCAGGGCCCGGTCGGACGCCTCGCTGGGCCCGGCGCCCTCGGCGCCGACCTGGTCGCGGACCGCCGACAGCCTCCGCTGCTCCCGCCCGGCTCGGCGCAGGTGGTCGACCAGCTTGTGGCGGGCCACCCCGATGAGCCAGGGCAGGTTGAGGTCGGGGCCGGGGTCAGGTCCCCCGAGCCGCCTGACCAATGCCAGGTAGGTCTCCTGGGTGAGCTCCTCGGCGGTGGAGACGTCCCACCCCACGCGACGCAATAGGTAGCCGTACACATGGGGGAGGCTCTCTCGGTAGAGGGCACGGAATCGCTCCAGGGCGGACTCGTCGGTCAAGCTCTCCCTCGTCCTCGTCCCCGAGGGCGGCTTTCCGTCGCGCCGGTCGATATTCCTGCCCGGGCCGACCGGGGGTCCCGCGGGCCGGGCACGTGCGGCTCCGCCCTCTCCGCCCAGGTCCCTCACCGGCCCACCCCTCCTCTCGGCCCTACCCGGACCACCTGCGGCTCCGCCACCTGGCTCCGCTCCCTCGGCCCGGGCTCGGCTCGACTAGGCCGGGCCGAGCGCCGGCCCAGCCGGCGAACTACGGCGCCCCCGCCGATCAGGCCGAGGGCGATGGCGGTGAGCCCGACCACGTCACCCCCGGTGACGGGCAGCTCTCCCGGGCGCCCGGCACCTGCACCGCTCTCGCCTGCTGTGAGGGCGGAACCTCCGGTGCCTGGACCCTGACGTAGGCGGGGTCCTCCGCTGCCGGCGACGGCGAGGCCGGCGCCCAGCCCGGCCACGATCACGCTGGCGGCGAGAACCCTCTGAGTTAGGCGCACCTGACACCCCTATGGTCATATAAACGTAAATGACCCGTAATCTGACCGCAATATAGTCGAATATACAGCATTTGCGGCGGTGGCTTACTACCATGATGTCGGACCCAGTTCAAGGGCTCTGACCACTTCCCCCCGTCACCACCGCAGCTCCCGGGCACGCCCATCACGCCAGCTGGACTCCCGACTGGACCAGCTGATGGCGGGACCCGGGCGCTGGGCTCTGCGACCGTTCTCCCGACGGATGCGGGTGGAGGTCCCCCCAGGGGTGGAGGAGGTGGTCGAGGAGCCCTCGACGCCATGGGGGGTGGACGCCACCGTCGAGGTCGGCGGGATGGACGGCGTGGAGAGGTCGACCGGCAGCGTGGGCGAGACCGTCGCCGTGGGGTCGGCAGGGCCGACCGAGGTCATCCTCCACCCCCCGGGGGCGGTGGACCCCTGGGCGGTGTCGCAACCGGCGTGGCGGCCCTGGCCGTTGCTGCGCCGGGCCATGACCGAGTCGCGAGACCGTGTGGCTCCTCTGCACCCCCTGCTCCCTCGCCCGGGGCGGGCCCGGCCCCGAGGGGGCGGCGGGGGGAGCCCCTGATGCGCAGCCTATGCTCATGCCGTGGCTCAGGACGCCGCTGAACTCGACCTCCGTCGGTACCTCGGCATCCTGAGGCGGCGGAAGGCGACGATCGTCGTCACGGTGTTGGTCATGGTCGCGGGGGCGGTGGGCGTCTCCCTCCTGCAGACGCCCGTTTACCAGGGCGAGGCGCGGCTCCTCCTGCGAGGCACCGACTCGCTCTCGGGCGAGGGGGCCCCCTCGAGCCCGACCTGGCCGTGGCCACGGCGATCCAGGTCCTCGAGAGCAGCCCCGTGCGCGAGGCGGCGGCCAAGGCGCTGGGGGGCCCGGTGCGCGAGGTGGGGGCGAGCCGGGTGGGCGAGACGCTGATCATAGAGGTCCACGGCCAGGACACCGACGCGCCGCGGGCGGCTGAGGTGGCCACCACGTACGCCCGCGCCTACATCGACTTCCGCCGAGCGGAGGGCAACGAGGACCTCCTCGCCGCCGGCCAGCAGATCCAGGTGCGGATCACCCAGCTCGACCAGGAGCTGAACGACATGGGGGCCCAGCAAGGCGACGCGGTGGACCCCCGGCGGGACGCCCTCCTGGCCCAGCGGGCGCTCTTCCGCCAGCGGCTGGACGGGCTCCAGATCCAGGCCGCCCTCAAGACGGGGGGGGCTCAGCTCGTCGCCCCTGCCGCCGTCCCCACGTCGCCGGCCAGCCCGAAGCCGGTGCGGGCCGGCGCTCTCGCCGGCACGGCCGGCCTGCTGGTCGGCGTGGGCTTGGTGGCCGTGCGCGAGCTCCTGGACGAGTCCATCAAGACCCGCGACGACCTGGTCCAGGCTCACTCCGGGGTCCCGGTGCTGGGCCTCGTCCCCGAGGTCCCGGGGTGGAGGCTGGACATGGATCCCACCCGTCTCGCCACCGCGTGGGAGACCGGCGCGCCCTTCGGAGAGGCCTACCGGAGCCTCCGCACCTCGGTGCGGCTCCTCGGCGCCGAGGTGCCCCCGAAGACCATCCAGGTCACGAGCTCCAGGGCCGACGAGGGCAAGACCACCACCGCCGTGAACCTGCCCGGGCCATGGCCCGTGCCGACCAGCAGGTGGCCCTGGTCGACTGCGACCTGCGGCTGGGCCAGGCCCACCAGGCGTTCGGCGTGTCCGACTCGCGAGGCCTGACCTCGGTGCTGACGGGCGAGATGACCCTCGACGAGGCCCTGCAGAACGCCCGCGTGGGCGAGGACCTGGTGGCCGTGCTCGCCACCGGGCCAACCGCCCCGGACCCCTCCGAGCTGCTCTCCTCCAAGAGGGCGGCCCAGCTGTTCCTCGAGCTGGCCGAGAGGTTCGACGCCGTGGTGGTCGACTCGACGCCCGTCCTCCCGGTCACCGATGCCACCGTGCTGGCGGCCTGGATGGACGCCACCCTGCTCGTGGCCAGGGCGGGCGTGACCATGAGGAGGGACCTGCGGCTGTCCGTGGAGGCCTTGCGGCAGGCCGGCGCCCCCCTCGTGGGCATGGTGCTCAACCAGGTCGAGTGGGTGAGCACCTACGCCTACGGTCATGCGTCCGGCGACCCGAGGCGGCGAGGCCGCCGCTCCCGCCGCTCCCGCCGCTCCGAGCTGCGTCGGCCGGAGTGAGCCGGCGCCCCGGTTCGATGCGAGCGCGCCGGTTGCTGGGGGCGGCACTGGTCGGCTACCTGGCCGGGACCGTGCCGTCGGGGAGCCTGGCCTGCCGGCTGGCCAGTGGCGGGGCGGTCGACCTGCGCACGGCGGGGAGCGGTAACCCCGGCGCCGGCAACGCCATCGCCCTGCTCGGTCCCCGCTGGGGGTACGGGGTCTTGGCGGCCGACATGGCCAAGGGGGCGCTGGCCAGCGCCGCCGGGGCGGCGCTGGGGGGGGCCGACGGGGCCCACGTCGGCGGCGTGGCGGCGGTGGTGGGGCACTGCTTCCCGGTCTGGAACGGGTTCCGGGGGGGCAAGGGCGCGGCCACCAGCGTGGGGCAGTGCGCGGTGACCTTCCCGGCGTGGTCGGTGCCAGACCTGGCCGTCGCCGGCGCCGCCGCCGTGATCCCGGGCTGGGAGCGCCGGGCCTTCGCCGCCACCGCGGTGTCCTGCACAGCCTGGGTGGCCGCCGCCACGGTGTGGTGGCGCCGGCGGCTCCCCAACCTCTGGGGCCCCCGCCCCAGCCCCGCCCTGCCTCTCGCCGCCCTGGCCAGCAGCGCCGTGATCCTGTGGCGCTTCGCCGCCGCGACTGGCGCCGGCCCCCCCGGCGCGACCGCCCCGGCCCCGTCGCCGTGATCGCGCTGGTCACAGACTCCAACGCCCAGCTCCCCCCTGAGCTGGCCCGGCGCCACCGGGTGGAGGTGGTCCCCCTCACCGTCACAGTCGACGGCGACGCCCTGCTGGAGGGCGTCGACATCGACGCCGACGCCTTCTACTCCCGCTTCGCCACGGTCCGCCCCCGGGTGTCCACCGCCCAGCCCAGCCCCGGCCGCTTCGCCGCCGCCTACGCCGCGGTGGCCGAGCGGGGGGCCGTCGTGGCCCTCTCGATCCACATCGGCTCGGCCGTGTCGGGGACGCTCAACAGCGCCCGGGTGGCCGCCCGAGGATCGGCCGTGCCGATACGCCTGGTCGACACCGGCACCGCCAGCTTCGGGGTGGCCTGCTGCGTCTGGGAGGCAGCCGAGGCCCTGGTCGGCGGGGCGTCGGTCGAGGAGGCGGCGGTGGTGGCCGAGGAGGTGGGGGCGGCCGTGGGCAACGTCTTCGTCGTGGGCGGCCTGGACCTGGCCCGGGCCGGCGGACGCCTGGCCCCCGGCGCCGAGGTCGGCGCCGGCGTCGTCGCCGTCCTCAGCATGGTCGGCAGGGAGATGAAGGTGGTCGGGGAGGCCGCCGACGTCGAGGGCGCCGTCGAGGCCATGGCGCGCCACGTCCTCGCCTCCGGCTCGTCGCTCCGGGTCGGGGTCGGCATGGCCGACGCCGCCACCGGGCCCTTGGCCCGGGCCCTCGAGGACCGGCTCCGGCGCGCCCCCGAGGTCCGGGAGGTGGTGAGGTACCGGATCGGGCCCAGCGTGGGCGCCCACACCGGCCCCGGCACCGTGGGCGCCTACTTCTACCCGCCGCCTACCTCCCGAGCGCGGTCACGATTGACTCCAGCAGCACCCCGAGGTACCCGTACACCGCCAGCGCGGGGGCGGAGGGATCGTCGGGGCGGGGGCTGAGGTCGGTCTCCTCGCTGACGTCCAGGCGGGTGCCGAGCACCAGGCGCAGGTCGTTGATCGCTCCCATCCACGCCGCCAGCTCGTCGTCGTCGAGGCGGGTGGCGCCCAGGGTGGCCTCCAGGGTGTCGAGGGCGGCCCGGCGGCGCCCCAGCAGGTCGTCACGCACCAGCCCGCGGTACTCGGCGTCGCGAGCGGGGTCCTCGGGGTAGGCGGAGGGGAAGAGGCGACGCAGCCCCGGGTCCTCGGGCTCGCCCTCGTCCAGGGCGGCCCGCATCTGGGAGGCCAGCGAGCCCAGGAGCTGGCGCTCGGCGTCGGGCAGGCGCACCTCGTACCTGCCGTCACGTGTGGGGCGGACCCGGGGGCCGAGGCGCATCAGGGGCGGGGACCGGCGGGCACGCTCAGCGGTCGTGCTGCATGGTCGCCCACAGGCCGTGCTCGTGGAGCCGGAACACGTCTAGCTCGGCCTTCTCCCGGGTGCCGTTGGACACCACCGCCCGCCCCTTGTGGTGCACGTCGAGCATCAGCTCGGTGGCCCGCTGGCGGCTGTACCCGAACAGCTTCTGGAAGACGTAGGTCACATAGGACATCAGGTTGATGGGGTCGTTCCAGACCAGCACGATCCACGGGACGTCGGCCTTGGTGAGGTCGCCGACGTCGGGCCGGTCGACCTCCACCGGAGCGGGAGCGGAGCCCAGGCGCGCCATCTCGCCCACCAGTGTAGGCCCGGACCTGGCGCCCTACGTCGGGGCCAGGGCCCCCTCGGGGGCGGTGGCGGGCCCGGGGACGGTGGCCGGCGTGCGGGCCGCCGAGAACGACAGGCTGAGGCGGATGACGGCCGTCCAGACCGCGACCGCGCCGAGGATGTGGGCGCCCACCAAGAGGACGGGCACGCCGGTGAAGTACTGAGTGTAGCCGATCGCCGCCTGGGCCACGATGACCCCCACCAGGACCCGGGCCGACCGCTGCACCGGGGCCGGGGCGCGGTCGCGCCGGAGCACCCACACCACGGCCAGGGTGAGGCAGAGCAGGAGCACCACGCTGAGACCGTGCACCCGAGCCGCGTCGGGGAGGAAGACGTCGAGCCGTCTGGCCCGGGCGTCCCCGGCGTGGGGGCCGGCGGCGGTGACCACCGTCCCGGTGAACACGACCACCGCGGCGCTGGCGACGAGCAGCCGGCCCAGCCTCACCGCGGTCGGCCCGACGACGGGCACGGTCGGTCCCTCGGGCCGCCCCGCCCGCCAGTGGAGGACCACGGCATCCCACAGGATGAGCATGGACAGCAGGAAGTGGCCCATGACCAGCGGCGGGCTCAGCTCGAAGAGCACGGTGAGGCCCCCCAGCACGATCTGGCCCACCACGCCGGCCACCAGGCCCAGCGACAGCCAGACCAGGTCCCGGCGCCGGGGCTGGCGCACGAAGGACCCGAGCACGGCCAGGACCACCGCCAGGGAGACCAGGCCGGTGATGGCCCGGTTGGCGAACTCGACCATGGCGTGGCCGTCGGTGGCGCTGGTGGGCGTCAGGCGGCCGGGCTCGCAGGCGGGCCAGTCGCTGCACCCCAGGCCCGATCCGGTCAGGCGCACGGCGGCCCCCGTGACCACGATGAAGGCCAGGGCCAGGGCCGCCAGCAGGGTGACCCGCCGGTAGGCGCCGGGGCGGAGCCGGGGGAGGGACATCGGTCCGATGCTAGGGGGGCCCACCGCCGGCGCCCAGCCGGCTCGGAGCCCCCCGCCGGCTGGTAGGGGGGGGCCGGCCGGGCGGCCGGCGGGGGGACCCGGCGGGGCCGGCCGGCGGGGGACGGCCGGCGGGGGAGGGGGACCCGTGGCGGGTTCTCCGGTCACTCCACGGCGCTCACCGACGGCTCGTGACCGGAGAGCGCGACGGTGGGTCCGGCGGCCGGCGGGCCGGCGGGGCGGGGACCCGTTCTCCGGTCACCCCACGTCGCTCCCCGACGGCCCGTGACCGGAGAGCGGG